>JBFHXN010000317.1:0-3824 GCA_041598955.1 Desulfuromonadales bacterium
GGGCCGGGCGGATCTGCCTCCCGGCCCTTTGTTTTGTTGCTAGAATGTTAGACCATACCCCATCAAAGGACCCGTCATGGACCCCAACAAGCTGACCGTCAAGACCCAGGAAGCCCTCCAGGCCGCGCAGAACCTCGCCCTCAAGCGGGGGCATGCGGAGGTGGATGGCGAGCATCTGCTCCTGGCCCTGCTCGAACAGCCGGGTGGACTCGTTTCGCGCCTGCTGGAGAAGCTGGAGGTGGCGCCGGCGAACTTCGCCGAGGCCCTGCGCCAGGAACTCGATCGCCGGCCGAGCGTCTCGGGGCCCGGGGCCGAGGCGGGAAAGGTCTATGTCACCCAGCGTCTGAACCGGCTGCTGATCAAGGCCGAGGAGGAGGCAAAAAGGCTGCGGGACGAGTATGTCAGCGTCGAGCACCTGCTCCTGGCCCTGCTCGAGGAGGGAAGCGCGACGGCCGCCGGGAAACTGCTGAAGCAGTTTTCCCTCTCCCGGGACCGCCTGCTGGCGGCCCTCACCCAGGTCCGGGGAAACCAGCGGGTGACGAGCCCCGACCCCGAGGGAACCTACGAGGCCCTCGAGAAATACGGCCGCGACCTCGTCCGGGAGGTGAAGAAGGGGAAGCTCGACCCGGTGATCGGCCGGGACGCCGAGATTCGCCGGGTCATCCGCATCCTCTCCCGCAAGACCAAGAACAATCCCGTCCTTATCGGTGAGCCGGGGGTCGGCAAGACCGCCATCGTCGAGGGGCTGGCCCACCGCATCGTGCGGGGGGATGTCCCCGAGGGCTTGAAGGAGAAGACCATCTTCGCCCTCGACATGGGGGCCCTCATCGCAGGGGCCAAGTACCGCGGCGAGTTCGAGGAGCGCCTCAAGGCGGTGCTGGCCGAGATCCGGGAGAGCGGGGGGCGCGTCCTGCTCTTCATCGACGAGCTCCACACCATCGTGGGGGCCGGCAAGGCCGAAGGGTCCATGGACGCCGGCAACATGCTCAAGCCGATGCTGGCCCGGGGCGAGCTTCACTGCATCGGGGCCACCACCCTGGATGAATACCGCAAGTACATCGAGAAGGACGCGGCCCTCGAGCGGCGCTTCCAGCCGGTGCTGGTCGACCAGCCGACGGTGGAGGACACCATCTCCATCCTGCGGGGGCTCAAGGAGCGCTTCGAGGTCCATCACGGGGTGCGCATCCAGGACAACGCCCTGGTGGCCGCCGCGACCCTCTCCCACCGCTACATCTCCGACCGCTTCCTCCCCGACAAGGCCATCGACCTGGTCGACGAGGCCTGCGCCATGATCCGCACCGAGATCGACTCCCTTCCCCAGGAGCTCGACGAGGTGACCCGCCGCGTGATGCAGCTGGAGATCGAGGAGGCGGCCCTGAAGAAGGAGAAGGACCGGGCGAGCCGGGAGCGCCTGGAGAAGCTCGGACGGGAGCTCGCCGAGCAGAAGCATCAGGCGGACACCCTGCGGGCCCAATGGGAGCTCGAGAAGGAGTCGATCCGCAAGGTTCAGGGAATCCGGGAGGAGATCGAGAAGGTGCGCCGGGAGGTCGCCGAGGCGGAGAGGGCCTACGACCTCAACCGCGCCGCCGAGCTCAAGCATGGGCGTCTTCCCGAACTCGAACGGCGGCTCCGCGAACAGGAGCAGCAGGTGGAGGGTGAGGAGAAGGGCTCCCGCCTGCTGCGCGAAGAGGTGACCGAGGAGGAGATCGCCGACATCGTCTCCCGCTGGACCGGCATCCCGGTGACGCGCCTGGTGGAGGGGGAGCGGGAGAAGCTGCTCAAGCTCGACCAGGTGCTGCACCGGCGCGTGGTCGGGCAGGAGGAGGCGGTTCAGCTGGTGGCCGACGCGGTGATCCGCGCCCGCTCGGGGATCAAGGACCCCCGACGCCCCATCGGCTCCTTCATCTTCCTCGGGCCCACGGGGGTCGGCAAGACGGAGACGGCCCGGGCGTTGGCCGAGTTCCTCTTCGACGACGAGCGGGCCATGGTCCGCATCGATATGTCGGAGTACATGGAGAGGCACACGGTGAGCCGGCTGATCGGCGCCCCCCCCGGCTACGTCGGTTACGAGGAGGGGGGGCAGCTCACCGAGGCGGTGCGGCGCAAGCCCTATTCGGTCATCCTCTTCGACGAGATCGAGAAGGCCCATCACGACGTCTTCAACGTGCTTCTCCAGATTCTCGACGACGGGCGGGTGACCGACGCCCAGGGGCGCACCGTTGATTTCAAGAACACGGTCATCATCATGACCAGCAATATCGGCTCCCAGTATCTGCTCGAGGGGGTCACCGCCGAGGGAGAGATCCGGGAGGAGGCGCGCAACGCCGTGATGGCCGAGCTGCACAGGGAGTTTCGCCCCGAGTTCCTCAACCGGGTCGACGACACGGTCCTCTTCAAGCCCCTCAGCCGGAAGGAGATCAAGGTCATTGTCGAGCTGCTGACCGCCGATCTGAGACGGCGCCTGGCCGGCCGTCACCTCTCCCTGGAGATGACGGAGGGGGCACGGGACTATATCGCCGAGGCGGCCTACGATCCCGTCTTCGGGGCGAGGCCTCTCAAGCGCTTCCTGCAGCACCACCTGGAGACCCGCATCGGCCGCTCCCTGATCTCGGGGGATATCCCCGACGGGGCGACCCTCGTCGTCGACGCCGGGGAGGGGGGGCTGACGGTCACCCACCGAGACCCCTCCGCAGGGGAGGGCTGATCGAGGGCCTTGTGGACGGTTGCCCCCCCCTGCAGACCAAGTCCCTCGCCGAGAGTTTGTTTCGGTCGGAACAGGGTCACGAGAGGGCTGGATCCGGATGTCTTCAGAAATTAAAATGTTTGCATTTCATCCCGAATTGGCTCATTCTTCGACTCTGTAAGTTCTGTCCCGCCGACGTGGGAGAGGGGCTGAGAGCATGGCGACCAGAAGGCGATTCGGGGAGATCCTGGCGGACGCGGGGGTGATCAGCGAGGCGATGCTGCACCAGGCCCTGGCCCGTCAGAAGGGGACCGGCAAGCGCCTCGGGACGGTTCTCGAGGAGATGGGGGTGATCTCCGAGCGGGAGATCGCCGCCGGGCTGGCCCGGCAGTTCGGTTTCAAGACCGTGCGCAACCTGGCCCCCCGGGCCTTCCCTCCCGAGGTGCTGCAGCTGATCACCGGCGAGCGGGCCCTCAAGGAGCTGATCTTCCCCGTCAAGCTCGAGGAGAAGCAGCTCTACCTGGCCATGGTCAACCCCCTCGACATGGAGGCCATCGACAGCCTCGCCTTCCAGACGGGCCTTCGCATCACCCCCTGCATCACCACCCCCAGCGAAATCCAGAAGGCGGTGGAGACCCACTACCGAAAGGCAGCCCCGGCACCGGCCAAACCGGTCTGGAGCCTGCTGGTGGTGGAGGAGGGGGAGCAGATGCGGGATGCGACCATCGCCGCCCTCGAGAAGGAGGGGTTCCGGGTGCGGGGGGCGGCCAACGGGGCCGAGGGGCTCAAGGCGGCCACCCAGCACAGGCCCCACCTGGTTCTCGCAGACACCCTGATGCCCCGCATGGACGGCTTCGAGATGTTCGCCGCCCTGCAGAAGGCAGAGGCGACCCGCTCCATCCCGCTGATCGGTCTCTCGGCCCTCGCCTCTCCGGAGGAGGAGGCGCGAACCCTCGAGGTGGGGTTCGTTGACTTCCTGGCCCGTCCCGTCCATCCCCTTCGCCTGGTGGCAAGGGTGAAGCGGGCCCTGAGGCTGGTCTACGGAGGGGGAGGCCCGCCGGCCCGAGGGTGAGAAAAGGGTTCCAGGCTGCTGAAAAACCCCCATCTGCATCGTTGCCCTTGATCTCGTCGCTGCGACGTA
>JBFHXN010000318.1:0-3797 GCA_041598955.1 Desulfuromonadales bacterium
GAGCTTCGCTGGGGGGCCCGGTGCGTCGCAAATATCTTCAGAGATGCACGAAGCCGGGCCATTACCCACAACAGGGAACATTGGGTGGAGGTCGACCTGACATCCCAAAGAGTTCGCACCACCATGGGGGACAGGGCGTACAGAAGTTCTCCTCCGGGAATAACGGTCGTTGACTGGGCTCCTTTGCCGGCATCGGTCATCCTGCATGGCAATGCCGATTGCAGCTTGAAGGAGGGTAAAAAAGTGATGCAGTTCAATCCCGACGGCAGCGGCAACACGGGTTATGTCTGCATCATGGCGGCGGGGTCCCCCCCGCAACGCCGCTTCCGGGTCGGAATTCCCTTTGCCGCCAATGGCAGGATCGTCATCGGACGCTAGGCGGTTTTTGTCCTTGCGCCCCCCGGGAGCCATTGCGTATATTAGGCACTCTCCATCTCACCCCAAAAGGGAGTGCCCATGGCCAAGATCGTCCCCTTTCGCGGACTGCGTTACAACCTGGAGAAGGTCGGCGATCCCGCCAAGGTTGTCGCCCCCCCCTACGACGTCATCTCCCCGGCCCTCCAGGAAAACCTCTACGGGCGAAGCCCCCACAACATCGTTCGCCTCATCCTCGGCAAAACCAGCGATGCCGACAATGCCGAGGACAACCGCTACACCCGCGCGGCTGCCGACTTCGAGCGATGGAAGGCCGAGAAGGTCCTGGTGCGGGACCCCGAGCCGGCCATCTACCTCTATGACCAGGAGTACGAGGTGGAAGGGCTCGGGACCGTGGTGCGCAAGGGGTTCATCGCCCTGACCCGCCTGGAGGACTTCTCCTCCGGGGTGGTCAAGCCCCACGAGAAGACCCTGGCCGGGCCCAAGACCGACCGCTTCAACCTCACCCTGGCCTGCGGAGCCAACTTCAGCCCCATCTTCTCCCTCTATTCCGATCCTTGCTGCGTCCTGGAGGCCCTCACCCGCAAGCTGCGCGAGGCGACACCCGCCCTGGCGGTGGCCGACGACGACGGGGTGCGCCACCGCTTCTGGGCCGTCACCGATCCCGCGGTGATCGACCGGGCCCAGGACCTGATCGACGACAAGCCCCTGTTCATCGCCGACGGCCACCACCGCTACGAGACCGCCCTGCGCTACCGCGACTATATGAGGGAGAAGCTGGGGAGTTTCAGCGGCAAGGAGCTTTTCAACTACGTGCTGATGTATTTCGCCAACATGGAGGACCAGGGGATGCTCATCTTCCCCACCCACCGGCTCCTCTTCAACCTTCCCAACTTCCGTCTCGAGGCCCTGCTCCAGGGGATGGGGGAATTCTTCGAAATCACCGAGCATCCCCTCGACCCGACCGATCCCGCCGCCCGCCAGGAGGTGCGCGGAAAGCTTGCCGAGCTGGGGCGAAAAGGGCATGCCCTTGGGCTCTACGCCGGGGGGGGGCGAGTCTACATGCTGCTGCTGCGGGATGAGAAGATCATGGACCGCTTTTTCGAGGAGAAGAGCCCCAAGGCCCTTCGCACCCTCGATGTCTCGATTCTGCACCGCCTCGTTCTGGAGAATCTGCTCGGCATCACCACCGAGGCCCAGGAGCAGCAGACCAACCTCAAGTATGTGAAGAACTTCGACGACCCTTTCACGGCCGTTGCCTCCGGAGAGGCCCAACTCGCATTCCTGATGAATTCGACCCGCATGGGCGAGGTGCGGGACGTGGCCAACGCCGGGGAAAAGATGCCCCAGAAATCGACCTATTTCTATCCCAAGCTCCTGAGCGGCCTGGTCATCAACCCCATCGTGCCGGGGGAGAAGGCCGAGGAATAAGGGCTGCCCTTCCGCCTTCAAAAGCCCCGACCCCGTCGGGGCTTTTTCGTCCCGGTCATCGGCCGGGGCCCAGGAAAGAAACCGGATGCCCATCGACGCCACCCAGTTGCTCGAATTTCTCGGCAGGCAGGCCCGCCGCCCACTCACGGTGCGGGAGATCCTGCGGCACTTCCGCCTCCCCCGGGAGGAGCGGCAGGACGCGGTCGAGCTGCTGGAGAAACTTGCCCGGGAGGGGACTCTCGCGGGGCTCAAGGGGGGGCGCTATTCCCTGCCCGCAAAGATCAACCTGGTGACCGGAACCCTGAGCGTCCATCGCGACGGGTACGGTTTCGTCGCCCCGTCCACGGGCACCGGGCCCGACGTCTTCGTGCCGGCGCGCTTCCTGCGGGAGGCCATGCACGGGGACCGGGTGGTGGTCCGGGTCGAGAGGGGGGGGGGCGGCCCGAGGGTCGGCTGGTGCGGGTTCTCGACAGGGCTCATCAGACCGTGGTGGGGCGCTACGAGCGCGGGGCCGGGTTCGGGTTCGTCGTCCCGGCGGACCGGCGCCTCCAGCAGGATATCTTCATCCCCGAGGGGGCCGCATCCGATGCCCGCCCCGGGCAGGTGGTGGTGGCGCGCCTCGATACCTTTCCCAGCAAGAATCGAGGGCCCGCGGGAGTGGTCGTCGAGGTCCTCGGCGATCCCAACGACCCGGCGGTTGAGATCCTCAGCATCGTCCACCAGCACGGGCTGCCCGACCGCTTCCCCGCGGAGGTCCTGAAGGCAGCGGAAGAGGTTTCCAATACGGTGCTGCCGGAGGACCTCAAGGGTCGCGAGGACCTTCGGGAGCTCCCCTTCGTCACCATCGACGGCGAGACGGCCAAGGATTTCGACGACGCGGTGGCGGTCCGCTCCGAGGGGGAGGGGCTCATCCGGCTCTGGGTGGCCATCGCCGACGTGGGGCACTACGTTTCCGAAGGGGGGCTTCTCGACCGGGAGGCCCTCACCCGGGGGACCAGCGTCTACTTCCCCGGCCGCTGCATCCCCATGCTCCCCGAGCCCCTGAGCAACGGCATCTGTTCCCTCAACCCCCGTGTCGATCGGTTGACCCTGGTGGCGGAGATGCTCTTCGACGCCGAAGGGGAGCGCCGGGAGAGCCGTTTCTACCCCGCCGTCATCCGCAGCTGCGCCCGCCTGACCTACACCCTGGTCTTCCATCTGCTGGAGGGGGGGGCTCTGGAGGACCCGGATGTTCCGTCGACCGTTCCCGCGGACCTGGAGAGGATGAAGGAGCTGGCCCTGCGGCTGATGGCCATGCGCCGCCGGCGGGGGAGCCTCGATTTCGATCTCCCCGAGGCGGAGGTGGTTCTCGATCTCACGGGGCGGACAGAGAATATCGTCCGGACGGTGCGGACCCTGGCCCATCGCCTCATCGAGGAGTTCATGCTCGCCGCCAACGAGGCGGTGGCCTCCTTTCTCACCGACCGGCAGGCTCCCCACCTCTACAGGGTGCACGAGCCCCCCTCCCTGGAGAAGCTCCAGGCTTTCCAGGGCTTTCTCGCCCATTTCAATTACGGCCTCACCCTCTCCGGCGACGGTGTCTCGGCCCGGGAGCTCCAGGCGCTCCTTTCCGAGGTGGAGGGGAAGCCCGAGGAGAGGATGATCAACCAGGTGCTGCTGCGCAGCATGAAGCAGGCCCATTACGATCCGGAGAATCTCGGCCACTTCGGGCTCGCCGCCGAGCGTTACTGCCATTTCACCTCTCCCATCCGGCGCTACCCCGATCTGGTGGTGCACCGGGTGCTGCGCGAGGTCCTGAGCCACGGGGGGCGGCTGCCGGCAGGGCGGAGGGCCGACCTGGAGCGTCGCCTTCCTGGGATCGGGGAGCAGACCTCGGCCCTGGAGCGGCGGGCCATGGAGGCCGAGCGGCAGGTGATCGACCTGAAAAAATGCCAGTTCATGGCAGACCGGGTCGGGGAGGAGTTTCCCGGGTTCGTCTCGGGGGTGCAGGC
>JBFHXN010000319.1:0-3796 GCA_041598955.1 Desulfuromonadales bacterium
CCGCGGCGGCAAGATCGGCCTCTTCGGCGGCGCCGGCGTCGGCAAGACCGTTCTGATCATGGAGCTGATCCACAACATCGCCAAGCAGCACGGCGGTTACTCGGTCTTCGCCGGGGTTGGGGAGCGGACCCGTGAAGGAAACGACCTCTGGCACGAGATGAAGGACTCGGGCGTTCTCGACAAGGCCGCCCTGATCTACGGGCAGATGAACGAGCCCCCCGGGGCCCGCGCCCGCGTCGCCCTCTCGGCGCTCACCGTCGCCGAGTACTTCCGCGACGAGGAAGGGCAGGACGTTCTGCTCTTCGTCGACAACATCTTCCGTTTCACCCAGGCCGGTTCCGAAGTTTCGGCTCTTCTGGGCCGCATCCCCTCGGCGGTCGGTTACCAGCCGACCCTCTCCACGGAGATGGGGGAGCTCCAGGAGCGGATCACCACCACCAGCAAGGGCTCCATCACCTCGGTGCAGGCGATCTACGTCCCCGCCGACGACCTGACCGACCCCGCGCCGGCCACGGCCTTCGCCCACCTCGACGCGACGACGGTTCTCTCCCGTCAGATCGCCGAGCTCGGGATCTACCCCGCCGTCGACCCTCTCGACTCCACCAGCCGTATCCTCGATCCCCAGGTGGTCGGCGACGAGCACTACAAGATTGCCCGCGACGTTCAGTTCGTGCTGCAGCGCTACAAGGATCTCCAGGACATCATCGCCATTCTCGGCATGGATGAGCTCTCCGAGGAGGACAAGCTGGTCGTCTCCCGCGCCCGGAAGATCCAGCGCTTCCTCTCACAGCCTTTCCACGTGGCCGAGGTCTTTACCGGCAGCCCCGGCAAATACGTCGAACTCAAGGACACCATCAAGGGCTTCCGCGAGATCGTCGAGGGGAAATACGACGACATTCCCGAGCAGGCTTTCTACATGGTCGGCACCATCGAAGAGGCCCTCGAGAAGGCCAAGAAGCTGGCCGCCTGATAGTCTGGCCACCGGCGTGGGGGCAACCCCCCGCCGCTTCCATCCGGAAAAGGGTTTAGTTAATGGCTGAAAAACTGCACCTGCAACTGGTCACCCCCTACCGCCGGGTTCTCTCGGAGGACGTGGACGAGGTGACAGCCCCCGGGATCATCGGCGAATTCGGAATGCTTCCCGGCCACACCCCCCTGCTGACGACCCTCAAGATCGGCGAGCTCAGCTACCGTCAGGGGAGCGAGAACTTCCACGTGGCGGTCAACTGGGGCTACGTCGAAGTCGAGGCCGACAAGGTGACGGTCCTGGTCGAGACGGCTGAACCGGCCGATGAAATCGACCTGGGCAGGGCCAAGGCGGCCCTCGGTCGGGCCGAGGATGCCCTGAAAAAGCTCGGTCAGGAAGACAAGGAGTACAAGGTGATGGAGGCCGCCCTCGAGCGGGCCCTGATCCGCATTCAGGTGGCGGGGCGCAAGGGGAAATAGTCCCCGGTCCCGACATCCCAATCATCGATGAGACAGGCGGTCCCCCGGGGGCCGCCTGTTTTGTTTCCTGTTCCGAAGGATTTTTCAATCCCCAGAGGGGGTGAGAGCTCGCCACAGGTTCCGTCGGGTCCCTTCCCCCATCCCTAGCCCACCGACTCCCGCCCTGGGCCGGAGAGGGCCCTTCGGAGCTGCGTACCCTGGCATTTTCCGATGAGGGATTGCCCGAGGGAGTCCCGCCGGGATATCTTGAACCATGCCCCGAAAGATCATTCATCTCGACCTCGACGCCTTCTATGCCTCGGTGGAGCAGCTCGACGACCCTTCCCTTCGGGGGAAGCCGGTCATTGTCGGGGGCTCCGAGGGGCGGGGGGTGGTCTGCGCGGCCTCTTACGAGGCGCGAGTCTTCGGGGTCCGCTCGGCCATGGCGATGGGGCGGGCCCGCCAGCTCTGCCCCCAGGCGATCGTGCGGTCGGTCCGAATGGCCCGTTACAGCGAACTCTCCCAGAGGGTCTTCGGGATATTCGGGCGTTTCACCGACCGGGTGGAGGGTCTCTCCATCGACGAGGCCTTTCTCGATGTCGGCGGTTCGGAACGGCTTTTCGGTTCCCCGGTGGAGATCGCCCGGAGGATCAAGGAAGAGGTCCTCGGAGAGGTGGGTCTGCGCATCAGCGCCGGGGTGGCACCCAACAAGTTCCTGGCCAAGCTCGCCACGGAGGCGGGGAAGCCCGACGGACTGGTCGAAGTGACCCCCGACGGGGTCGAGGCGTTTCTGCTCCCCCTGCCCGTGAGGAGGCTCTGGGGGGTGGGGGAGGTGACGGCCCAGCGCCTGGAAGGGCTTGGGATCCGGACCGTGAGCGACCTGCGGGGGCTGGGGGAGGATCGCCTTCGGCACCTCTTCGGGGCCGGCGGCAGCCATCTCTTTCGCCTGGCCCGCGGCGAGGATGATCGCCCCGTGGAGGGAGGGGGGGAGGCCAAGTCGGTGAGCCAGGAGGAGACCTACGAGCGGGACCAGTGGGACCTTGAGGTTCTGGGCCGCGACCTCCTGGAGCAGGCCGGAAGGGTTGCCCTGCGCCTTCGCCGTATGGGGATGCAGGGGCGCTGCGTGACGGTCAAGGTCCGTTATGGGAACTTCGAGACGGTGACGCGCAGTCAGACCCTTGAGGCCGGAACCGACCATGCGCGGGACCTGCACCGGGTCGCCGTCGAACTGCTCGGTCGCACCGAGGCTGGAAAACGGTCCGTACGGCTTCTCGGGCTGGGGGCATCTTCCCTGGAGGCGGCCGGGTCCGGGCAGGCCGGTCTCTTTGCGGAGGAGAAACGGGAGAGGCTTCGTGCCCTGGACCGCGCCGTCGACCAGTTGGCGGGGCGTTTCGGGAAGGGGGGGGTGCGGCCGGGGAGCCTGGTGGCATCCCGGTCAGGGGAGAAGGAAGGGGGCGATCCCGGCACGGGAGCGTAGAAGCCGCTCCTTGTCGTGGGCCTCCAGGGTCATGGAGGGAGGGGAGGGAAGGCTCCTGACCCGGCGGAAGAGGGCCGAAAAATCGATGTCCCCCTCCCCCACCGGCCGGTGGTCGTCTCCCTGGCCGGTGTTGTCGTGCAGATGGAGGTGGAGGATGCGGTCGCCGAGCCGGTCAAACCACTCCTCAAGGGATACGGAGCCGAAGAGGCGCCAGTGGCCCACGTCGAAACAGTGGCCCAGGTGGGGGGAGTCGAGCCGCCCGAGCAGCTCTTCGAGGGGACCGGGCTCTTCGTCGAAGACATTTTCCAGCGCCATCCGGCATCCCTGGGTGGCCGCGATCTCCAGCAGAGGGGGCCAGAAGCTCAGGCAGGGCTCGAGCCAGAGGCCGACCTGCCCGGCATAGCGCCAGCGCTCGTAGCCGGGGTGAAAGACAGCAAGGTCGGCTCCGAGGAGACGGCAGGCCTCCAGGGTCTGGCGAAAGCGCCGGGCGGTGGCGTCCCGGACCAGGGGGTCGAGGGCGCCGGGATTGAGGTCCATGAAGGGGGCGTGTACGGTGACCAGGCGGCCGGCTTCCCGAAGGGTGTCGGCCATCCGGCTCAGGGCGCCGGGTTCGAGGGTGTCGAGGTCGGTCCCCTGGAAGGCGACTTCGGGCTGAAGCCCCTCGGAGAGGAGGAAGGGGAGATTCTCCTCGAGGAGGCGGTAGGGGACATGGACATGGAGCCGGTCAGGCACGGGAGCCTCCGTTGGCCATCGGCTCCAGGCGTTGGGTCCCCTTGGGCTCTCCGAGGGTGATCAGGGTGTCCCCCGCCTTGATGCCGGCGATGATCCCGCCGCCGAGAACGACGAAGAGAATGAGCAGGGAAAAGCGGAGATGGCGGACAGAATCCATGATAA
>JBFHXN010000320.1:0-3791 GCA_041598955.1 Desulfuromonadales bacterium
GGAACGGCTCACGAGCCAGCTCTCCGCTTCCGGAAAAGCCCTCGAGCAGGCCCTCAACCACCGCTTCGGCCGCCTCGAGGGGCTGAGGGCCTTCGTCCTCGCCGAGCAAGATGAAACCGAGGAGCTCTTCGCCCTCGAATTCCGCCTTTTCGCCCAGGGGCTGACCCAGGGAGACACCGGGGTCCGCAACCTGACCCTCGCCCCCGGCGGAGTCCAGCACCACGTCTATCCCCTGGAAGGGAACGAGGCGGTCCTGGGGCATGATCTGATGAAGGATCCCCGTCCCGAGGTCCGGGAGGCCGTCTCACGGGCCCTCACCACGGGCAGGATCGCGCTGAGCGGCCCCTACGAAATGCGCCAGGGAGGGACGGGTCTCGTAGGGCGCCTTCCCATCCATGTCGACGGGCGCTTCTGGGGGCTCGCCACCGTCGCCCTCGACCTGCCGGCCATCCTGGCCGAAGCCCTCCCCGATGGCGACCGGGCCGGCCTCATTCTCTCCCTGAGGGATGACGAGGGGCGTCTCCTCCACGGCGATCCCGAACTCTTCACCTCGGATCCCGTCCTGGTCCGAGTCCACCTCCCCGAGGGGTATTTCGAACTCGGTGCCGTCGCAGTCGGACCCGTGGCGGAGGTGGGAGAGCTGCGCCTCTTTTATGCCGGCGGATTTCTCGTCTCCTTTCTCCTCACCCTCCTCGCCTACTCCCTCACCGACCGCCAGGGGAGACTCGTCGCCGCCGTCCATCGCCAGACCCGCGACCTGGTGGAGGCCAACGCCCTGCTCAAGGCCCGCAGCCAGGAGGTCTCGACCCTGCTCGACTCCCTGCCGGGCTACGCCTTTTTCAAGAACCGGGACTCGGTCTACCTGCGGGCCAACCGCAAGCTCTGCGACGACCTTGGCCTTTCCCCGGAGGAGTTTTCCGGCAAGACCGACTTCGACCTCTTTCCCAGGGCGATGGCCGAAGGATACCTGCGGGACGACGCCCTTGTGATCGCCACCGGACAGCCCCTGGAAGGGATCGAGGAACAGGTGCGCCTGGGGAATGCGACCCTCCACGTGGCCACCCGCAAGGTGCCCGTCTTCGACCCCGACGGGAAGGTCTCCGGAATCATCGGGCTCGCCTTCGATATCACCCCCCGGGTTGAAGCCGAGCAGGCCCTGCGGGAGAGCGAGGAGAAATACCGCGCCACCATGGACTCGGCCCTGGTCGGCATCTACCTCATCCAGAATGGCGAACTCAGGTACGTCAACCCGGAACTCGCACGACTCTTCGGCTATACCCCCGAGGAGATCATCGACCGGCTCAAACCGGACGATCTGGTCGCCCCGGCCCACAGGGCCATCGTGAACCGCACCCTGGCGGAGAGAAAACCGGGGGAACTGGGGCACCCCTACGAGATCAAGGGTGTTCGAAAGGACGGCTCCACCTTTGACCTTCTGGTCTTCGGCAAGGGGATCCTCTTCCGGGGGCGCCCCGCCTCCGTCGGGACCCTGCTCGACATCAGCGTACGCAAGCGGGCCGACCGGGCCCTCAAGGAGAGCGAGGAGCGCTTCCGTTCCATCTTCGAATCGGCGGCCGTCGGCATGAACACCATCTCCCCGGAGGGGCTCTTTTTGCAGGTCAACCCCGCCTTCTGCCGCCTCCTCGGTTACCAGGCAGAGGAGCTGCTGAAGCTCACCGTCGAGGAGGTCACCCACCCGGATCATCGCGAAGAAACCCGCCGGCGCTTCGAGGAGGTCAGATCCGGAGGCTGCCGGGCCTTCGACTACGAGAAGCGCTTTTTGCGCAGGGACGGCTCGGCGGTCTGGGGGCAGGTCTCCACCGCCTGGATCTGCGACGGCCGGGGGCGGCCGACCCACGCCGTGGGGATGGTCCTCGACATCACCGCCCGAAAGGAAGCCCAGGACCGTCTGCTCCGGAGCGAGGAGCAGGTGCGCCTGCTTCTCGATTCCACCGGAGAGGGGATCTACGGCCTCGATCTCCAGGGGAACTGCACCATCTGCAATCCCGCGGCGACGCGAATGCTCGGGTACCAGGATCCCAAGGAACTGATCGGCCGGAACATGCACAGCCTCATCCACCACACCCGGGCGGACGGCGCTTTCTTTTCCGAAGAGCAATGCCCGATCGGAAAAACCTACAAGACTGGAGATGGAGCCCTTGTCGACGACGAGCTTTTCTGGCGGGCCGACGGCAGCTCCTTTCCCGTGGAATACCACTCCTACCCCATCCGGCGGGAGGGGGAGCTGATCGGCGCCGTGGTCAGCTTCACCGATATCAGCGAGCGCCGGGCCGCCGAGGAGCGGCTCCGGGAGAACGAGGCGCGCCTCGAGCACCTGGCCCATCACGATCCTCTGACCCAACTCCCCAACCGGCTCCTCTTCCAGGACCGCCTGAGGGTGGCCATGGCCGAGGCCCGCCGCGCGGGTCGCCAGGCGGCCCTGATGTTCCTCGACCTCGACCGCTTCAAGAACATCAACGACTCCCTCGGCCACGAGACGGGGGATCGCCTGCTGCAGGAGGTCTCGGCCCGGCTGCGCGCAGCCATCCGGGAAAGCGACACCGTGGCCCGCCTCGGAGGGGACGAGTTCTTCATTATCCTGGGGCAGGTGGAGGACCCCCGGCACGTGGCCACCGTCGCCCGCAAGCTCCTCGTCGAGCTGGTGCGCCCCGTCGTCGTCGGCGAGTACACCCTTCAGGTGAGCGGCAGCGTCGGCATCAGCCTCTATCCCGGCGATGCCGATGATCCTGAGGGGCTTATCAAGTGCGCCGACGTGGCCATGTACCGGGCCAAGGAACAGGGGCGCAACGACTTCACCTTCTACACCCCCGACATGAACGCCCGCACCCACGAGATGCTGCTGCTCGAAGGGGCCCTGCGACAGGCCCTGGAGCGCCAGGAGCTGATCCTCCACTATCAGCCCAAGGTGGAGCTGGCCACGGGGCGCTCCGTCGGGGTCGAGGCCCTGGTCCGCTGGATCCACCCGACCCGGGGATTGGTCCCTCCGGGGGACTTCATCCCCCTGGCCGAGGAGACGGGGCTCATCCTCCCCATCGGGGAGTGGGTGCTGCGCGCCGCCTGCACCCAGGCCGCAAGCTGGCAGCGGGACGGCGGGCCCCCCGTTCAGGTGGCCGTCAACATCTCCCCCCGGCAGTTCCGCCAGGGGGCCCTCCCGGCCGCCGTCGGCGAGATCCTTCGGGAGTCGGGTCTGCCTCCCCACTGCCTGGAGCTCGAGATCACCGAAAGCCTGATCATGAACGACCTGGAATCGGCCGTCGCCACCATGGAGGAGCTCTCCCGCATGGGGGTGCAACTCGCCATCGACGACTTCGGCACGGGCTACTCCTCCCTCGGGTACCTGAAACGCTTCCCCATTCACACCCTGAAAATCGACCGCACCTTCGTGCGCGACGTCACCGGCGACCCCGGCGCCGCCGCCATCGCCGCCTCCGTCATCGCCCTGGCCCAGGGGATGGGGCTGGAGGTCGTCGCCGAGGGGGTGGAGACGGAGGAGCAGCGCCATTTCCTGATCGAACGGGGGTGCGAGCGGGCCCAGGGCTTTCTTTTCAGCCGCCCCGTCCCGCCCTGGGAGCTGATGCCCTTCTTCTGACGGGAAGAACCTTGAGCCCTCGAGACAAAAAGACAAGGGCCCCCTCCCGAAGGATGCGGCCCCAGATTATTGACAAACTTGATTGTTGAGGCTGCTCAAAAACCTCCAGATGCGAGGCGCCCGCCGATTGAGGAGTGAGGCGTAGCGGAAGCTACGTCGCAGCGACGAGATCAAGGGGAAC
>JBFHXN010000321.1:0-3785 GCA_041598955.1 Desulfuromonadales bacterium
GGGGGGCGGCCTTGGGAGCCGGCGCGGGAGCAGGAGCCGGCTTGACCTCGGGAGCCGGGGGGGCCTCGGTCTTTTCGGTGGCGGCCGGAGCGGGCGGGGTTTCGGCCTGGGCCGCAGGCTGTTCCTGGGCGGGAGCGGCCGGAGCGGCGGTTTGCTGTTCCGGGGGCGCAGCCGGGGGAGCCTGGGAGGAGGGCTGCTCTTTTTCGCAACCGGCGGCGAGAAGGGCGAGGAGGGCGAAGGCGATCAGGGTCGGGCGGGTCATGGCGTCTCTCCTTGGATGGCAGGTGTGGGAATTCGGGGCAAGGATAGCAGAATCCGTTTCGACCGCCACCCGAAAATCCTCGAATGAACCTGAATAGTCATGGGTAACCGTTCGGAAACATAAAGAAAGGGGCGCCCGGAGACGCCCCTTTCTTTATAGTAAAACCTCGTCCTATCTCATTCCTCCTCGGGGATCTTGAAGACCTCGAGCACTCCGGGCAGGGCTCTCAGCTCCCCCTTGTCGATGACGTGGGTGTCGCCGATGACCCCGAGAATGACCCGGTTGGTCCCCGTCGACTGGTGAAAGTCGAAGTCGCGGTCGATCAGATACTGTTTGACCTGCTCCAGGTCGAGTTCCGTCGCGCTTTTGCGCATGACGATCAGCATGTTCATTCCCCCCGGGTGCGCAGGCGCTCGAGGCGCCTGGATTCGTCGATGACACGCTCGAAGAGCCGGACGATGGCCCCGTCGTCGAGGGGGCCGGGGTTGGCGGCCTTCATGGCGGCGAAGATCCGTTTTTCCCTCTCCGGGTCGTAGACCGGAAGGTCCAGCTCCTTCTTGATCTCCCCGATGGCCAGGGCGAGGCCGGCCCTCTCGTTGAAGATCTGCAGGAGTTGCCGGTCGATTTCGTCGATTCGCTTGCGGATATCGTCAATGGTCAAGGTCCGTCTCCCGGCTCGTCAGGCCGCTAGAATTCCTTCTGCAGGAGGGTGTCGCGACGCCAGTGGGCATCGTCGGTCTGCGGATGATCCAGATTGTAGTGCAGCCCCCGGCTCTCCTTGCGCTGCAGGGCCGAGCGGACGATCAGCTCGGCCACGGTGGCGATGTTGCGCAGCTCGATGAGGTCGGAGGTGACGTAGAAGTTCCAGTAGTAGTCGGTGATCTCTTCCTGAATCATCTTGATGCGGCGCAGGGCGCGCACCAGGCGCTTGTTGGTTCGGACGATGCCGACGTAGTTCCACATGCTGCGCCGGATCTCGTCCCAGTTGTGGGCGACCACCACCTCCTCGTCGCTGTCCCGGGCCGTGCCGCTGTCCCAGGGGTCGATGGAAGGGAAGGGGGGAAAGGAGGGAGAGCCCTGGGCGATCCGTTCCAGGGAGCGCTGGGCGGCACGCTGCCCGAAGACGACCCCTTCGAGAAGGCTGTTGCTGGCGAGGCGGTTGGCTCCATGGAGTCCCGAGCAGGAGACCTCGCCGATGGCGAAGAGATTGCGGATGTTCGACTCGCCCCAGCTGTCGATCTTGACCCCGCCGCAGAGGTAGTGGGCCGCCGGAACCACCGGAATCGGCTCGCAGGTCATGTCGATGCCGTAGGAGAGGCAGGTCTCGTAAATCAGGGGGAAGCGGTCGCGGATGTAGTCGCCGCCGCGGTGGGTGATGTCGAGATGGACGCAGTCATCCCCGTGGATTTTCATCTCGTTGTCGATGGCGCGGGCCACGATGTCGCGGGGAGCCAGGTCCTTGAGTTCGTGGTAGCGGGGCATGAAGGCGGTGCCGTCCTGCCGCCGGAGGATTCCCCCTTCCCCCCGCACCGCCTCGGAGATGAGAAAGCTCTTTGCGTAGGGATGGTAGAGGGTGGTCGGGTGGAACTGCATGAATTCCATGTTGGCGATCACGGCCCCGGCCCGGTAGGCCATGGCCACCCCGTCGCCGGTGGCCACGTCGGGGTTGCAGGTGTAGAGATAGACCTTGCCGGCCCCGCCGGTGGCCAGAACGGTGATCCGGGCGCCGAAGGTGAGGACCTGGCTGCTCCCCTTGTCAAGAACATAGGCCCCCAGGCAGCGGTTGGCGTCGAGGGGGCTCTGGGTGAGCTTGGCCTCGGTGATCAGGTCGATGGCGATGTGGTCTTCGTAGAGGGTGATGTTGGGATGGCTGCGGACGGCCTCCACCAGGGCCCGCTCGATCTCCCGGCCGGTGCTGTCCTTGGCATGGAATATGCGACGATGACTGTGCCCCCCCTCCCGGGTCAGGTCGTAGGTGCCGTCGGAGGCGCGGCTGAACTGAACCCCCCAGGCGATGAGGTCGCGGATGGCCTGGGGGCCCTGTTCCACCACCAGGCGCACCGTCGGTTCGTCGGAGAGATGGGCTCCCGCCACCATGGTGTCCCGCAGGTGGTCGGCGAAGGAATCCTCTTCGCTGAAGACCGAGGCGATTCCCCCCTGGGCGAGGGCGGTGGCGGTCTGATCGAGTTCTCGCTTGGTGACCAGGGCGACGGAACCCCGTTCCGCGACCTTGAGAGCGTAGGAGAGGCCGGCGATGCCGCTGCCGATGACCAGAAAATCGGTCTTGATCTTCATGATGGGATCTCGCTTCCGGTGCCAGTGGGTGACGAAAAAGGGTACCCGGGCGGCGGGGATTGGACATTATCGGGTCCGGTACCGGGGTTGTCAAGGGCTTAAGGGCCGGGATCGAGAGTTGAAATCCTCGGTATATTCAAGTATAGTCCAGCCATTCCATGCCATTTTGAAGGAGGGGCGTTGAAGCCACCCCGTACAAAGCTCCCATCCGTCCTGCCGATGGTGTTCTTCCTGCTGGTCTGGGCTCTTCCCGCAGGCGCGGACATCTATCGCTACGTCGGCGCCGACGGCGTGATCTACTTCACCAACACCCCCACCACCTCCCAGTACCGCATCTATCGCAAAGCCGGAGAGTCGGCCCCGACCCTGGGGGAGCTGATCAACCGCTACGCGCTCGCCTACCGGCTGGAAGAGGCCCTGGTGAGGGCGGTGATCAAAGCCGAGAGCAACTTCGATCCCCGTGTCGTCTCCCGGAAAGGGGCCATCGGCATCATGCAGCTGCTCCCCCAGACCGCCGCCGACATGCGGGTGAGCGACCCCTTCAACCCTGAAGAAAACATCCGCGGCGGGTGCCGGTACCTGCGGCTGATGCTCGACCAATTCGGCAACGACCTCGACCTGGCCCTGGCGGCCTACAACGCCGGACCCGGCGCGGTGCGCCGCCACAACGGCATCCCCCCCTACATGGAGACCCTCAACTATGTGGGGAAAGTCAAGGAATACCTCCTGCACTACCGGAAGAACAGGGACACCTGAACCGATGACCTCCTCGCGCCTGCTCAATTTGCCCAACATCCTCACTCTGGCCCGAATCGCCGCCGCCCCCGTCCTGGTGGTCCTGCTGCTCTTTGACTCTCCGGAGGCCGGGATCTGGGCCGCGGCCGTCTTCAGCGCGGCGGCCATCACCGACTGGCTCGACGGCTATCTCGCCCGCAAATGGCAGATCGTCACCGTCCTCGGAAAGTTTCTCGACCCCCTGGCCGACAAGCTCATCGTCATGGCCGCCCTGATCATGCTCATCCCCCTGGGGCGCGTTCCGGCCTGGGCGGTGCTGCTGATTCTCGGACGGGAGATGGTGGTCACCGGGCTGCGCTCCATCGCCTCCTCCGAAGGGATCGTCATCGCCGCCAGCGACCTCGGCAAATTCAAGACCATCTTCCAGATGGTGGCCATCATCGGGCTCTGCCTCCACTACCCCTACTACTGGTTCTTCGGGGTGGAGCACCCC
>JBFHXN010000322.1:0-3779 GCA_041598955.1 Desulfuromonadales bacterium
CGGGCCCTCTCCGACAAGTTCAACTCCCTGCGGGAGAACCCGGTGCTCGCCTCCCGGCTGCGGCAGAAGGTTCCGGCCGAGGCGGCCTATTTGGCCCTGCGGGCCCTCGCCCGGCGCGACGAGCTCGATCCGGGGGCGCGGGTGGAGCTTTTCCGGGAGCTGGCCGGCTTTTTCCGGGGCATGGTCCGTTTTCCAGCCGAGGCCCTCGAGGGGGTGACCGACGAGCGCTTCGTGCAGAACGTGGTCGACGTGGTCTTCCGCCCCCGTCCCGATCCCCTGGAGCCGGTGGCCTTTGCCCCCGCGGTCGGGGAGGCATGACCACTTCAGATTGTTGACAAACCGATGTTTTTCCAGGCTGCTCAAAAACCTTCAGATGCAAGGCGCCCGCGGATCGAGGAGTGAGGCGTAACGGGAGCTACGTCGCAGCGACGAGGTTAAGGGGAACGCAGCAGATGGGGGTTTTTCAGCAGCATGACAACTTTTTTACAATCCTTTTACCCCGCCTTGACCATCCCCCGGCGGGAACGTGATCTCATGGGGCCATCCGGTCGGGTCACCGGCCCGCAACCCCGAGTGAAAGGAGATCACCCATGAAACGCCCCATCCGCCTCATCTCTCTGCTCCTCCCCGTCCTGCTTCTGGCGGCCCTGCCTGCCTCTGCCGCCCGCACCTCCGCAGACCAGGCCGTGCGCTGCAGCGTCTCCGTCGACCGCACCGCCCTGCCGGCAGGGGTGACGCAGACTGCGGTCATCCAGGTCACCCTCGACGCCCCCTTTGCGCCGCGGGAAACGGAGCGGCCTCCCGTCAACCTCGCCCTGGTTCTCGACCGCTCAGGGTCCATGTCCGGCGACAAACTCGCCCGGGCCCGGGAGGCGGCCATCGAGGCCCTGCGCCGGCTCGGTCCCCGGGACCTCTTTTCGCTGGTGATCTACGACCACGCCGTCGAAACCCTTGTCTCCGCCCAGCCCGCCGTGAATATCGAGAGGATCGAGGCGCAGATCCGGGGCATCCGTCCCGGAGGCAACACGGCCCTCTTCGGGGCGGTCAGCCAGGGTGCCGCGGAGGTGCGAAAAAACCTCGGCCGTGGCTACGTGCACCGCGTGGTGCTCCTCTCCGACGGGCTCGCCAACGTCGGCCCCAGTTCCGCCGAAGACCTCGGGCGGTTGGGCGCAGCCCTGCTCAAGGAGGGGATTTCCGTGTCCACCGTCGGCGTGGGGACCGATTTCAACGAGGACCTCATGGCCCGCCTCGCCGAGCGCAGCGACGGCAACCATTATTTCGTCGAGTCGAGCGTCGATCTGCCGCGCATCTTCGCCGCCGAGCTCGGCGATGTGCTGAGCGTGGTGGCGCGCCGCCTGATCCTCGAGATCGAGTGCCCCAAGGGGGTCCGGCCGGTGCGCATCATCGGGCGTGAGGGGCGCATCCGCGGGGGGACCGTTGAGATCGGCCTCAACCAGCTCTATGGCGGACAGCAGAAGTTCGCCCTGGTCGAGGTCGAGGTCGAGGCCGGCCGCGCCGGCAAGGAAGTGGTGCTCGCCGAGGTCCGCTGCGACTACGAGAATGCCCTGACTTCCCGCCGCGAGCAGAGCGCCTCCCGGGTGGCTGCGCGCTACACGAAAAGCGATGTCGAAGTGAAGGCGAGCGCCAGTCCCGAGGTCTACCGCAACGTGGTCGAGAACGAGATCGCCGAAAGCCGCGACAAGGCCCTCGACCTCTACAACGCCGGGCACCCCGAGGAGGCGGCGCGGGAGCTCAAGACCAAGGGCGAGGCCCTGCAGCGCCAGGCCGAGGAGGTGGGGCTCGGCAAGGTGGCGGCGCCGGCCGCTGCCCTCGAGGCCGAGGCGGACGAACTGCGCGACGAGGGGCTCTCCTCCACGCGCAAGAAGGAGATCCGCTCGGAGAGCTACAAGGTGAGGACGCAGCAAAAGGAATACTGAGAGGACCTGTGAGGAAGACCGGGGGAGGGTTCGACCTCCCCCGGCGCTTCGCCAAGGGACATGAAAACCCAACCCCAACTGCGGTAAGCCGAGGCACTTCCGAAGGACCAGAAACCCCCAGAACTGTGATAGAGTCTCTCCTATGCTGAAACGCTCCCTCCCCATCCTCCTCGCCTGGTGCCTGCTGCTCGGAGCGGCCGTCGCGGCGGGCGTGTTCGCCCTGCGCCTGGTCGGCTACGAGGAGGCGCGCCTGGCGGAAAGCGCCCGCGCCGCAGCCCGGCAGCGAGCGGCGGCCTCGGCCGAGAGCATCGCCCTGGCGGTGGGGGAGGTGCGGGAGGGGCTCTGGGAAACCCTCTCCGGACTCCCTTCCGGCGACCGGGTCGACCGCCTCGAGCGCTGGCAGCGGGAGAACCCGCTGGTGCGCAACACCTTCCTCTGGCGCGTCGGTGCCGGGCTGCTCCATCCCCTCCCGGAGGGACCGGCCGATGCCGAGGAGGCGGCCTTTCTGCAGCGATACGCCGCCCTCTTCGACGGGCGCTCCTCATGGTCGGCGCCCCTTCCCGACAGCTCCGGCGCGCCTTCGGAGCCCGCCCCCTCCGAGTACTCGCCGGCGGCCGCGGCCGAATCGAGCTTCACCTCGCGGCGGGAGTTGAAGGCTCTGGCACAGGCGCCTGCGCCCACCGAGGGGCTGCCCGACCGTTTCGCTCCGGTGGAGCGCGGCTGGCTCCCCTGGTTCGCCGACAACCGCCTCCACCTGCTCGCCTGGGTCGAGGCCCCGCCCGGCGAGCGCTACGGGGTGGAAGTGGAGAGTGCCGCCCTCTTCGCCCGCCTGCTGGCCACCCTCCCCTCCTCCCCCCCCGCGGGGGAGGTCTACGCCCTGCTGGACGGCGAGGGGCGCCTCTTCCACCAGACCGGCAGCGAGGTCGTCCCGGAGGGCCTGGCCCCGGAGGTGCGCCTGTCGCTGGCTCCTGCCCTGCCCCACTGGGAGTTGGCGGTCTATGTCCCCCAGGGGCTCGGAGGCCCCTCGGCAGGCTTCGGCCTGGTGGGGGGCCTGCTCGCGGCGACCTTCGTGGCCGCCATCCTTCTCGGCGGCGCCCTGCTCCTCTGGGAGGCGCGCCTTCACCGGCGGGACGCCCTGCGCAAGACAGGCTTCGTCGCCAACGTCTCCCACGAGCTCAAGACCCCGCTGACCACCATCCGCATGTACGCCGAGCTTCTGGCGGAGGGGCGCGTGCCGGAGGAGAAGAGGGGGGGGTACCTGCAGACCATCGTCGGCGAGTGCCGGCGGCTGACGCGGCTGGTCAACAACGTGCTCGATTTCGGCCGCCTCGAGCAGGGGCGCAAGAACTACGCCCCGGAACGGCTCGACCTGCCGCTGAGCGTGCGCGCCGTCGTGGAGGGTCAGGCGGAGCGGCTCGCCGAGGCAGGCATGGCCCTCGAGCTCGCCCTTCCGGAGGAGGGGATTCCCGTGACGACCGACCGGGACGGGCTCGAGCAGGTGGTGCTCAACCTCCTCGACAATGCCCTCAAGTACGCCGATGGGGGAGGAAGCCTCCGGGTCGAGGTGGCGCGGGAGGACGGAAGCGCCCTCCTGCGGGTGCTCGATCGCGGCCCGGGAGTGCCGGCGGCGCACCGCGGGCGCATTTTCGAGAAGTTTCACCGCGTCGACGACGCCCTCACCGCCCGCCGGCCGGGGAGCGGACTGGGGCTGGCCATCAGCCGCCAGCTGCTGCGCGACCAGGGGGGGGAGTTGACCTATGCCGATCGCCCGGGGGGCGGGGCCTGTTTCGAGGTGCGATTGCCGCTGGAGTTGAAGGCAGGTCATCCCGGATGAAGCGGGGA
>JBFHXN010000323.1:0-3774 GCA_041598955.1 Desulfuromonadales bacterium
GCGCCCAGGGCCTTCCCCTCCCCCTGCGGGAGATGCTCCCCGTGACCCTGGAGGAGCAGATCGTCACCTACGCCGACCTCTTTTTTTCCAAATCCCCCCAGGAGAAGGACCGGCCCCGGGACATCGCCGCCGTCCGACGGACCCTCGGCCGATACGGCCCCGACAAGCTCTTCGTCTTCGACGCCTGGCACGCCCGCTTCAGTAGCTGACAGGGCTTTGCCTCAAGTTGTGGACAAACCAGGCTGCTCAAAAACCTTCCAGATGCAAGGCGCCCGCCGATCGAGGAGTGAGGCGTAGCGGAAGCTACGTCGCAGCGAAGAGATCAAGGGGAACGATGCGGATGAGGGTTTTTCAGCAGCCCGAGGGCTTTGCCTCTCCTTCGGCTCTGCTAGACTGGATGCCACCGCAAGGAGGCCGCCCCCCTCATGGAATCATGGCTGCAGCAGATATTCTCCTGGCTCCCCTCCGGAGGGGTCTATTTCCTGCTGGTCGGGGTCATCTCTTTCCTGGAATCCCTGGCCTTTGTGGGGATCCTGGTTCCCGGCAGCGTCCTCATCGTCTTCGCCGGCTTTTTCGCCGCTCACGGCAAGGGGGATTACACCCTTCTGATCGTCGCCTCGGCGACGGGAGCCATGCTCGGTGATCTGCTGAGCTACTGGCTCGGGGCCCGCTTCGGGGCCGCGCTCCTGGCACGCCCCTTCGCCCGCCGCCGCCAGGACCTGGTCCGTCGCGCGGAGCTCTTCTTCGTCTCCCACGGCGGCAAGAGCGTCCTTCTGGGCCGCTTCGTCGGTTTTTTCCGCCCCTTCATCCCCTTCGTGGCCGGCTGCGCGTCCATGCGCCCCCTTCCCTTTCTGCTCTACGTACTGGTCGGGGGGGTGCTCTGGGGGATCGCCTACCCCGGCCTCGGCTACTTCTTCGGGGCCAGCTGGCACCTGGTTCAGGTCTGGACCGGCCGCCTCAGCCTCCTCATCGCCCTGCTGGTCCTGCTCTTTATCCTCAATGCCCTGCTCTGGAAATACCTTCTGCCCGCCTTCTTCAGGGGGTGCGCCTGGGTCTGGAGCCGGATCGCCCGCCTCTGGCGGCGGCTGCTCTCCACGGGCCCCCTGACCTCCCTGGCCACCCGCTACCCCTCTCTCTGGGGATTTCTGGCCGACCGCTTCACCCTGCGCCGGGGGTCGGGGCTCTACCTGACCGTCGGACTCGCCGTCTGCCTGCTTTTCGCCACCCTGCTGGTCTGGGAAATCACGGCCATCCACCTTCACGAGCCGATATTTCGCCTCGACCAGAGGATCTACCAGCTGGCCCGGGGGATCGGCCACCCGGCGTCGGACGCCTTCTTCCTGGTGGTGACCTGCCTGGGAAGCACCCCGGTGCTGCTCATGCTGGCGGGCCTGGCCCTTCTCTGGCTGATCCTTTCGGACCGGGACTTCTCGGCCTTCATCCTGGGGGCCGGCCTGGCCGGGGGGGAACTGCTGGTCTTCGCGCTCAAGGCCCTGATTGGCCGTCCCCGCCCCGAACCCTTCTTTCCGGAGCTCCACCTGGTCTCCGCCAGCTTCCCGAGCGCCCACGCCTTCTCCGGCGCCCTCTTCTACGGCCTGGTGATCTACCTGCTGCTCGAGGATGTCCGCAACTGGCAGGCCCGGATCACCCTGGTGCTGAGCGGCAGCTTCCTCGTTCTGCTCATCGGTGCGAGCCGTCTCTACCTCGGCGTCCACTGGCTGAGCGATATCCTGGGCGGGCTGGTCCTGGCCGGGCTCTGGCTGACCGTTTTGATCACCGCCAGCGAGATGCGCCGCCGGTACGGGGGGGAGTTCCCCTGGCGACGGGGACCGGGCCCCCTCAATCCCCCGCGATGGATCAAGCTCCCCCTGCTCGGCCTGGCCGCCCTGGGGGTCGGCTGGGGAGTGACCGCCTACTGTCGGGGCCAACTGGAAAAAGACCTGCCCCGCAGCGCTCCCGTCGCCGCCAGCCGCCTTCTCTCCCTCGCCTCCGGGCCGGAGACCCTGATCTCCCGGCTCCCCTCCGCCAGCGAGGACCTGCTCGGCAACCCCGTCCGGCCCCTGGGCCTGATCCTCTTCGCCAGACAGGAGCCTCTGGAGGAGCGCCTGGCGGTCCTGGGCTGGGAGAAGCCCCACACCCTTTCCCTTTTCAGCTTCCTGCGCTCCACCCAGGCCTTGCTCCGGGGCGCTCCCGATCCCAGGGCCCCGGTTCTTCCCCGCCTGGTCGACGGCCGGGGATTTGACCTGGCCTTCGTCCGGCCCCTCGAGAGGGCAAAGGGAGCCCGGGAGGTCCTTCTTCTCTGGAGGCTCGGCTACCATCTTTCGGGCGGGCAAGAGGCCTGGGGGGGAATCGTCTCCCTTCACCAGGGGTACAGAAGCCTGGGGGGCATCCCGCTCCCCTGGCCTCTCCTCGACCCGGAGGTCGACCCCCCGAGGGACCGCCTCGCCGGGGCCCTCGGCGAACAAACCGCAAACCCCGCCCCGCGGGGAGTCCTCCTCTCCCGGGAAGGACCGGTCGAGGGATTCGACGGCCTCGGCAACCCCTTCCACAGCGACGGAAGGGTCTGGCTAATCGTCCTCTCCAAATAAGAATCCCCCCTCCGAAAACCCGGAGAGGGGACGAGTTGGAGCGGATTCCGGCACGGCGACCCTTCAGTAGAACCGGAAGTTCACCCCCGCCATTACCGCCTGGGATCTCCAGTTCACCCCGTTGAGGCGGGTCCCCGGAACCTCCCCCGTGGTTAGATAGACCCTCGCAGTGCCCGGGTCGGTCTCCCAGTCGAGGTAGTCGTAGTTCACCGTCACGCTCCAGCGGCGGCCCAGATCCAGCGACGCCGCGGCGCGCAGAGTGATCCCCTCCCCGTCGGCATCGTGGGCGAAGCTTCTGGGGTGGGCCAGATCGGGGCGCAGGTTCCAGTCCGCCTCGGCGTCGTAGTCGAGCCAGTGATACTCGAAGGACCCTTCGAGGGTCAGCCCAGGGAAGGGGTGCAGTTCCAGGTCGACGCCGGCCCAGGGCCCCTGCCAGGTCGCCTCGTAGGTGCTGTCGAGCCCCGGAAAGGGTCCTGTGGAAGGGATGGTCTGAAATCCGTCGACGATGTTCAGGTCGAGCCGGTGCCAGGAGTAGCCCGCCAGGGGGGTCATGGTCACCACCCTTCTGGCAAGTGCGAACCGGGGGCCTATGGCGACCGAGGCATCGATCACCTCGTCCCCGTCGGTGGCGTTGTTGGAGCGGGAGAATTCCTGGGTCCGGTTATCCCCAAGGTAGTCCGAATCCTGGTTCTCGCCGTCGACGATCCAGCCGTAGCCCACCATTCCCTTCAGGACCGTGTCGAACCAGGGGAAGTCCTCCCGTCCCACCGCCAGCATCCCCCGAAGCTGAACCTGATAGATCTCCAGGTCGTCCCAGGTAAGCTCGGAGAGGATGTTGGGGTCGGTCCCCTGGGGGGTGCCGGCGATGCTCCAGTCGAAATCATCGCTTCTTGCCCCCCCGGCAAGGGCCAACTCCAGACCGGTCACCTCATCGGTCCAGGCCGGTGTGCAGAGCACCCCGAGCAGCAGGACGGCCGCACCCGCACGAACCATTCTAGCGATCCCCATCTTCCCCCCTGTCTATTTGTGAGAATCTCTCTGGGATGAGAACTGCCCCGGACCAGTAAACGGGACAGTTGGATAAACCTACTTCTCCTTGAGATACTGCTGCAGCCGTGCGACATGCTCCCGGTCGCTGCGGGCCAGGGCCTGGAACATCTCCCGCATCTTGGGATCGGAAATCTCC
>JBFHXN010000324.1:0-3755 GCA_041598955.1 Desulfuromonadales bacterium
GATCCCCCGCCACTTCCTGCATGGCCCTCAGGCAGAGCTCGCAGAACTCCTCCAGGGGGATGCCGATCTTCTCGCACTCGGCAATGATCTCCCGGTCGGCGCCGGCGGCGAACTGCCGCTCCTTGTAGCGCTTGCGCACCGACTTGGGCTGGACGCTGGAGAGCTTTTTGTCCGGGTAGACCAGGGCTGTGGCGACGATGAGCCCGGTGATGGTCTCCCCGGCGGCCAGGGCGTGGTGGAACTTCTCCTTGCGGCGACGCCCCCCCTGGGCCTTTTCGTTGTGCATCCGGATGGCCTCGATGATCTCCGGCGCCACCCCCTTCTGCTCGAGCAGCGCAGCGGTTTCCAGTGTATGGGTCGCCAAATCCGGCTGGCTTTCGGCGTCAAGGTCGTGCAGCAGTCCCGCCAGGCCCCACTGCTCGGGATCAGCCCCGAAGCGCGGGGCCAGGGTCCGCATCACAGCCTCGGTGGCGAGACAATGGTTCACCAGGTTGGGATTCTTCAGGCGTCCCCGAACCAGTTCAAGGGCTTCGTCTCGGGAAATTCCGTAACTCACGGTCCTCCTCCTCTGTGCTAAAAGTAGGTTCGATTGTAGCGCCTGGGTGCCCCCTTCGGCAAATGGACTTTCACCAATGGCCCTGCTCCCCTTGCACCCTGGCGGAGAGGTCCCCTTTTCTGCTAAACTGCCCCGAGGTCCCATCGACCCGGACTATCAGGCAGGGGACGATCGGGATGGATACAGCTTCATCGCAAAGGAGAGGACGCATGTTCGCCGAAGAAAGGATATCCCTCGACTGCCCCTGCTGCGGCGAGGCGATCTACGAGCCCCTGGACTGGTTCAAGAAAACCTACTCCACCTGTCCCGCCTGCGAAGCCGGCCTGGCTGCCGGGCAGTTCGCCCAGGCGGTGGAGGATATCGAGAGGGAATTTGACGCCCACCTGGAGGAGATGCTCAAGGAGCCGCCCTCCTCCGGCGGATGCTGCGGAGGGCATAAACACTGAAATCCAAAGGGACAGGCATTTTCGGAGCCTGTCCCCTCAGATTGTTGACAAACTGTTTTTTGAGGCTGCTCAAAAACCTTCAGATGCAAGGCGCCCGAAGATCGAGGAGTGAGGCGTAGCGGTAGCTACGTCGCAGCGACGAGATCAAGGGGAACGAAGCAGATGGGGGTTTTTCAGCAGCCTACTTTCCATCGTCAGTGGGCTTCCCGATCCTTCCCCCAGACCTTGTCCAGGAACCGGTCCCTCCCCGAGCCCCAGCGGTAGTAGTTGTAGCGAAGGGGGCTCTCCTTGTAGTAATCCTGATGGTACTTCTCGGCGGGGTAGAAGGTGCCCGCAGCGACGATTTCGGTCACGATGGCTTTTTCAAAGCGCCCCGATTGCTCCAGGGCTTCCCTGGAGGCCTCGGCGAGCCGGCGCTGCTCCTCGTCCAGGACGAAGATCCCTGAACGGTACTGGCTTCCACGGTCGACGAACTGGCCTCCGGGGTCGGTCGGGTCGATGTTCCTCCAGAAGACCTCGAGGAGCCGCTCGTAGCCGACCCTGGCCGGGTCGAAGAGGACCTCCACCGCCTCGGCGTGGCCCGTGCCTCCGGCGGAGACCTCCCCGTAGGTCGGGTTCTTCTTTTCTCCGCCAATGTAGCCGGAGGTGACGGAGATCACCCCGTCGAGCTTTTCGAAGGGGGGCTCCATGCACCAGAAGCACCCCCCGGCAAAGATGGCCCGGGCCTGCACGGCTTTTTCCGGCGACCCCGCTCCGGGATCCTTATCCCTTTCAGCCGCCAGGGACGATGCGCAGAGCGCAAGCAGCCCCAGCAGCACGATGATCCATCCTTTCATGATCGGTTCTCCTTACTTTGAGGGAACGAACTCCAGAGCCGCCCCGTTCATGCAGTAACGCTGGCCCGTCGGAGGAGGTCCGTCGCCGAAGACATGCCCGAGATGCCCGCCGCAGCGGGGGCAGACCACCTCGGTTCGGGTCATGAAGAAGCCGCGATCCTCCTCGAAGCGGACGTTCTCCTCGGCCACCGGGGCATAGAAGCTCGGCCAGCCCGTTCCCGAATCGTACTTCTGCTCAGAACTGAAGAGGTCGAGGCCGCAGCCGGCGCAGCGGTAGATTCCCGGCTCGTGGTTGTCGTGAAGCTTGCTGCTGGAGGCCCGCTCGGTCCCCTTCTCGCGCAGGATGTGGAACTGCTCGGGGGTGAGGAGCTTGCGCCACTCGGCTTCGCTCTTGACGACCTTCTCGCTCATGACATATTTCCCTTCGGCTGTTGAATAGACCCTGATCTCTTCGGCCGCGACTGCCGTCATGCCGCCGGCCAGCAATAGCCCCATCATCAGTCCGATGACTTTCATCACCTCTTCTCCTCTCGCTGCCCGAAGGAGCAGGGATCGGGCCTCCAGGCCCCCTCCCTTGCCCTTTCAGGTTGAGTCCGTACTTTGAAGGGAGCACAAGAAACAAGCTCCATGCTTTAATGTTAGCAGAAAGGGGCCTTTGATGAGGGAGAAGAGGGCCCGTGTGGTTGATTGCGGGTGGGCACTGCCCGGTTTCCCAGCCCTGACGTATTTTTCGTCTTTACCTCCTTTTTCGGACCAACTAAGCTGAAACCCGGAAAGGCCTTGAGAAATTAGAGGAGCCCAGCCATGGAACTGTTCGCCCGCCTCGAAGATGCCGTCCGGCGCCAGAACGAAGAGGGGGAACTCCCCGACTTCGTCGTCCCTCTGCTGCTCAAGGTGGCACGACATCCGGCCGACTTCGCCGGCCGGGAAGACCTGGTGGCCGAGCTGCTCCAATCGGTGGAGGAGTACGAGACCTACTCCAACGTCTGCTGCGAGAAGATCGGCTTCAGTCTCGAGGACATCCACCGCACCCTCGACAAACTGCGGATCGGGTACTGATCCCCATCCGGTCCGGGGCGCGGTCGCCATCCCTTTCATCCATTGACAGGCAGGGGGGATTTAAGGTTATCATGAGGGTCCGCCGCGCCTGAACCTGGGCCACGGCTGCCCGAACAGTCCACCACGTATCCGGAAGTAGACGCAAAAAAGAGCGGCTATGGCGCCGCTCTTTTCTTTTTGTCCGCTCCCAGGGAGAGCCCATGAGCACGAAAGCACCATCCCCCGGCGGAATCATCGACGGTCGCTGCACCCGCTGCCGCACCGTGACCAACCACACCATCGTCGCCATGGTCGAGAAGCAGGTGGCCCGCGTCCAGTGCAACACCTGCGGCGGGGTGCACAACTATCACCCGGAGAAACCGGCCAAGGCCCCGGCCGCGCCGCGCGCCTCCTCCAAGGGGGCCCCGGCCCCCCGCAAAAGCGCCAAGGATCCGGCGGCCGGCGACCGGGCCGCCTATGAGGAGCTTCTCCCCACCCTCGACCCAGGCAAAGCCATCGCCTACAGCATGCAGGGGAAATACAAGGAGGGAGATCAGGTGGGACACCCTGTTTTCGGCCTCGGCATCGTGACCCGCCGCGTCAGTGCAAACAGCGTCGAGATTCTCTTCCGGGAGGGGAAGAAGCTGCTGCGCTGCGGATAAACGTGCTTCATGCTGCCCGGAAGCCTGGATCTCAATAAAGAAGAGGCCGCCTCGAGCAGAGAGCGGCCTCTTCTGTTTTCTATTGGAGCGTTGCCCGGTCGAGAAAGATCAGGGCATCGCTCTTGCCCACGAGTGAAACCAGGTGGGTATGGCCGCCGGCCAGATCGGGATCGGTGGCCAGCGCCGCCTGCAGGGTCTGAAGATATGCCTGACGCCC
>JBFHXN010000325.1:0-3733 GCA_041598955.1 Desulfuromonadales bacterium
CTCCGCTGTATCTATCTGAAATGGGAAAAATCCGTATAAACCTCGGCCACCAAGACGCCAAGACACCAAGAGAAACCGGGGGAAGGAATGCCGTCTAGGACGCCGGCGCTCCACCCTGTTTCCGCTCCGTTTCACCCTTGGTGCCTTGGAGCCTTGGTGGCAACGCTTTCGGAATTGCCGTCATCCGGGAAATTATACCGGCAAACAACCCCGCCGCCTCTCAGAGCGCCATATCCACCGAGACTTTGCGGATGGCAAGCTGCCGGGCCTGCTCGATGGGAATCCCCAGCAGGTGGGCGGCAAGCAGCACCGGTCCTCCCCGGGAGAGGGTCATCCAGAGAAACCCGTCCCGCAGCTCCAGGCTCTCGGCCCCCGGGCGCAGGTCGACGGCGATGGTCTTCTCCCCCTTCGCGCGGGTGGCCGGCACCTCGGCGGACGCCAGAAAGCTCTCCAGGCGCCCTGCCAGGTTCTCCGGGGTCTGCGCGGGGAGAGTCACCCGGTAGAGGGTGCTGCGGATGCTCGCCGAGGGGGAGGGGCTCTTCCAGGGAAGAACGGCCCCCTCGAGCACCCGGAATCCCTCGGGCAGCTCGGCGTTGAGCCCCTCGACGACCTCGCGGGCCCCCAGGGGCCGGTAGAGCTCGAAATCGAGGATCTCGGCGTCGCTCTCCACCCCCGTCGGCAGGGCCTCGGAAAAGGAGACCCGGGGGGCGGGGTGGAAACCCCCCGAATAGCGCACCGGCAGAAGGGCCCGGCGGGCCGCCCGATGGACCACGGTCATGAACTCCAGGTGCCCCAGGAAACGGGCGAGCCCCTCCTTGCGCAGGCGCACCCGCACCCGGTGGCGCTCATTCTCGTCGGGCACCTCCTCGGGTGGGGCGGCGGGCAGATCGAACTCTCCATGCTCCTCGAGCCTCATCCGAAGGGTCTCGAAATCGCAGACCCCGCAGGCGCTGCACTCACCGCCGCGGCAGTCCGGGGTGTACTCCCCGGATCGGGAGCGCCGCCGTTCGCGAAGAAGGAAATCGTCCGGGACCCCGCAGTCGATGTGTCCCCAGGGGAGGACCTCCGACTCGGCCCTCTCCCGCAGGTACCAGGCGGGGTCGATGGAGCAGGCGGCGAAAGCTCCCTCCCATCGCTCCCAGGAGAAATGGTCGTGCCAGCCGTCGAACCGGCAGCCCCGGTCGACGGCGGCCTCGAGAACGGCCCCCAGGCGGCGGTCCCCCCGGGCGAAGACCCCCTCCAGAAAGGAGAGTCGGGCCTCGTGCCACTTGAGCCGCAGCTTGCGGGAGCGCAGACCACTCCGGAGCAGATCCTGGCGCCGCAGGGTTTCCTCTACCCCGATCTGGGGCTCCCACTGGAAGGGGGTATGGGGCTTGGGGACGAAGGTGGAGACCGAAACGTTGACGTCGGCTCCGCCAGGGCTCCCCTTGCCCGAGCGCTTGACCCGGGCGGCGAGCTCGATGATCCCCGCCAGGTCCTCGTCGGTCTCCGTGGGGAGGCCGAGCATGAAGTAGAGCTTCACCAGGCGCCAGCCCAGACCGAAGGCCGCGGTGGTGGCCGACAGGAGGTCCTCCTCGGTGATCCCCTTGTTGATCACCCCCCGCAGCCGCTCCGTCCCCGCCTCGGGGGCGAGGGTGAAGCCGGTCTTGCGGACCTTGCGCACCTCTTCCATCAGCTCCGGGGTGAGGGAGCCGACCCGCAGGGAGGGGAGGCTCACGGCCACCTTGCCGGCGGCGTAGCGTTCCATCAACCCCTTGAGCAGCGGCTCGATGCAGCTGTAGTCCCCGGTGGAGAGGGAGAGAAGGGAGACTTCGTCGTAGCCCGAACGCTCCAGGGACTCCTCGATGATCCTGGCCACCGTCCCGGGGCTGCGCTCCCTCACGGGTCGATAGATGTAGCCCGCCTGGCAGAAGCGGCACCCCCGGGTGCACCCCCGGGCGATCTCCACCGCCACCCGGTCGTGAATGGTGTTCATGAAGGGGAGGATGGGAGAGGTCGGGTAGGGGGCGGCGTCGAGGTCGGCCAAAAAGCGCCTTTTCACCTTTTCGAGGCCGCCCTCAAGGGGGCGAATGGCCTCCACCTCCCCCGTGGGCCGATAATCGACGGCGAAGAGGGAGGGGACGTAGAGACCCTCGATGGAGGCGATCCGCCGCAGGAGCTCTTCCCTGGGGAGCTTCTCCGCCTTGGCGGCGCGCACAGCTGCAGCAAGTTCAACCACCGCCTCTTCGCCGTCGCCGATCACGGCGCAGTCGATGAAGTCGGCCAGGGGCTCGGGGTTGAAGGCGCAGGGTCCTCCCACCACCACCAGGGGGCTCCCCTCGCTCCGATCCGCCCGGCGCCGGGGAATGCCGGCGAGATCGAGCATGTTGATGACGTTGGTGTAGGAGAGCTCGTACTGAAGGGTGAAACCGACCAGGTCGAAATCGGCCAGTGAACGCTTCGACTCAAGGGTGACGAGGGGGAGCCCCGCCTGGCGCAGGTGCTCCTCGAAGTCGGGCCAGGGGGCGTAGACCCGCTCGGCGGCCAGCCAGTCCACCCCGTTGAGGATATGGTAGAGGATGGGGAAGCCGAGGTGGCTCATGCCGACCTCGTAGACATCGGGGAAGGCGAGGGCGAAGGTCACATCGACCCCGGCGGGATCCTTCCGGATGCTCCCCCGCTCCCCGCCCAGGTATCGGGAAGGGCGGCTGATGCTGGCAAGAACGTCGTCTAAGGGCATCTGTTTTCCTGAAATTCCGGTTTCGTTTTCCAAAACGCGTAGAATAGCATGGGTACCGGGAGACCGCCAGCTAAATTCCCCAGCGCCGCGGTCGACATCCTTTCCGGGGCTTCCGATCCTTCTCCAAAATTGATATAGTGTGCGATCTCACCCTCACCCCGGCCCTCTCCCGTCAAGGGAGAGGGGGTTGATTTCAACCTGTCGACCCCCTGATCTGGCTTCAACCTTTGTCCAGATTAAGAGACCGTTGCCTCTCCCGCTCCAGGAAGGACCACTATGCCCTACCCCGCCCTCCCCGAAGCCGACCTGCACGTCCATACCGTGGCCTCCGGGCACGCCTACAGCACCCTGAATGAAATCGCCAGGGAGGCCCGGGACCGGGGACTTCGCCTGGTGGGGATGACCGACCACGGCCCGGCCCTTCCCGGCGGCCCGCACCCCTACCATTTCGCCGCCCTGCGCTTCGTCCCCTCCCATCTTCACGGGGTGCGCATCCTGCGGGGGGTGGAGGCCAATATCGTCGGCCAGAGGACTCTCGACCTCAACGAGGAGCAGCTCGAACGACTCGACCTGATCCTGGCCGGGTTCCATGGCGACTGCGGCTACACCGACGGGGGAATCCGGGAGAACACCCGCGTCCTCCTTTCGGTCATGGAGCACCCCCGGGTCAAGGTCATCAGCCATCCGGGCAACCCGAACTTTCCCGTCGCCTATCCCGAGGTCGTCCGCAAGGCCGTCGAAACGGGGACGGCCCTCGAGATCAACAACTCCTCCTTCACCATCAGCCGCAAGGGAAGCGCCCCCTTCTGTCGGGAGATCGCCGCCCTCTGCGCACGCCTGGGAGCCCCCGTCTCCGTGGGGAGCGACGCCCACATCGCCCAGGGGGTGGGGGAGTTCCAGGATTCCCTCGCGGCCCTGGCCGATGCAGGGGTCGCCTGGGAGCAGATCGTCAATCGCACCCTGGAATCGACCCTCGCCTTTCTCGGCCTCCCCGACTGAACGCTCCTTTCGGCC
>JBFHXN010000326.1:0-3729 GCA_041598955.1 Desulfuromonadales bacterium
CATGGCGGAGGTGGTCTGAAGGACAGCCTCCCCCCCGGACTCCGCATCGGCAGCCACCTGGGAGGCGATCCTGGCGGTCTCCACGGCGTTGTCGTTGTTCTGCCGGATGTTGGCCGACATCTGTTCGATGGCCGAGGAGGCCTCTTCGGCGGCGGCGGCCTGCTCCGTGGATCCCTGGGACATCTCCTCGGCGCTGGAGGAGAGGGCCTGGCTTCCCGCGGCCACTCGCCCCCCGGCCTGGTGCAGGTCGTCGACGACACCGGTGATATTCTCCACCATCTGGCCGAGAGCCTGCATCAGCTGGTCCCCTTCGGAACGCTTTCGCACCTCGACGGCCAGGTTTCCGGCGGCGATCTCCCGGGCGATGAGGGTGGCGTCGCGGGTCGCTTCGACCATCCCCTTCATGGCCAGAAGAAGCTGCCCCGTTTCGTCCTGGCGGGAGGTGTCGAGCTCCACCGACAGGTCCCCCTCGGCCATGCGGTTGGCCACCCCCACGGCGGTCTTCAGCGGCTGAAGAACAGAGCTGCGCAGAAGCCGGTAGACAACCAGGGTGAGCAGTGACGCGCCGAGGGCGATGATCAGAAAGACGAACTTGCTGCGATCGAGAGCGACCTCCCGGCTCTGGGCCAGCAATTCGGTGGCGTCCTTGACCACGAGAATGCGACCGATTTCCGTCCCCTGATAGTCGACAAGGGGGAGGAGCTTGAGGACCAGGCTCTGGCTGCCGTAGCTGCTCATCTGCTGCTCGCCGCCCAACTCGAAATTCTCCACCATCCCCTTGATCTCGGGGCGGGAGTACTCATAGAAGATGAGATTCCCCTTGACGACGTCGTGGTCCCCGGCCTCGAAGCGTTTGGCCGCCTGAAAGACCTCCTGGTAGACCCCGATGGCGAAATCGGTCCCGGTGGTCCCCCGCGCAGCCTCCAGGGCCAGAGCCAGGTCCCCGCCGAACTCCACGCTGCCGACATGCTCTCCCTGGTGAAAGACGGGGTAGACGACCCGCAGCCCCAGGCCGTGGCGACCGACTTCGATCCCCACCACCGGCTTGCGGGTCTGGTTGGTCTTGACCACGGTCTGGCGGAAGGTTGACAGATCATCCCCGAAGCGACCCGGCTGGTGCGCCCGGTAGAAGGTGGTGGCCGGAGGGGTGTGGAACTGGAACTGCCGGAGGCCGTAGACCTTCTCCAGGCGTCCCTTGAAGAACCCCAGGATCATCTCCTCGACGGCCGACATGTTGCGGTCGGCGAAGGCCTCGGTCAGCTCCCGGTTCTGAAGGAGTATCTCCAGGGCCATCGAGAGGTTGCGTCCCTGGCTGGAGAGCTGTGCGTCAAGCACCTTTTCGAAGGTCTCAAGGGTGGCGCCGGTCTCCAGAAGAATCAGTCTCTTCTGGTCCCGGTACCCCTGAACCTGAAACACGGCGCCGATGGCGAAGAGAAAGAGCAGGATGACAAAGAGAATGCGGGAGATCAGGCTGTTGGTGACCCGTTTCCACAGTTTCATGCATTTCTCCCTTGCCGGAGGGAGCCCCCCCCGGGAAGTATCAAAGGGTTAAGGACAACGGGAATCGGGATCAGGATGTCGAGGTCGCCTCGGCGACGCCCGAGACCAGCGCGAGTTCCTCGACGCTGAAGATGCGGTCGACATCGAGCAGGATGATGAACTGCTCCTCGCGCTTCCCCATGCCGCGGATGAACTCGGTTTTGAGCTTCGTTCCCATCCGGGGGGGCGGTTCGATCTGGTCATCGCCGAGTTCGAGCACCTCCTGGACGGCATCGGCCACGGCGCCGATAACCGTTGTCTCCCCGTCGAGGGAGATCTCCATGACGATGATGCAGGTGTCGCGGGTCTTCTCCGTACCGGCCATGCCGAACTTGAGCCGCATGTCGACCACCGGCACCACGCTCCCCCGAAGATTTATGACCCCGAGCATAAAGCGGGGGGTCTGGGGGACCTTGGTGACGGAGACGACGTCAAGCACCTCCCGGACCTGCAGTACATCCACGCCGAAGATCTCCTCCCCCAGGTTGAAGGTCAGAAACTGGGTGGTGGCCGATGACTGAACTTTGCTCATCCGAAATCCTCCGTTGTCTGTGGTAGGGGTTCGGCAGGGAACCCGGGTGTCAATGGCTTGACTTTATGGAGCCGGAAGGCCCGATCCGAAAAACATCATGCATCCTGCATGCCGAACCAGGCCTCACTGGCTGGGAGAAACTTCATGATTATAGCCGCATAGTAACCATTATCACTCCCGAAACGGCAATATTCGGCCATTTCAGGCGGCGCACGGCAACGGACAGCAGAGAAGACAGAAAGAGACTGTCAAAAATTGTCACAGCCCCATGACTCCCTTGGGCCCTTCCCCGGCGGCAGGAGCCGCTTCCATCCCCGGTTTTCGCCCTCTTCTCCGAAAAAAAACGCGCCGGGGTCGATTCCGCGACCCCGGCGCCCTGCTCATCCATTCTGCCCTTGCAGGTTACCCCTTCCGGAGGGCTTCCCGGCGCTCCTTGAGGACCTGGGCGTGACGCACCTCCTCGCCGGCCAGCCAGCCGAAGGCCTCCCGCCCTTCCGGGCTGCGGGCCTGGTCGGCCGCTTTCTGGAAGAACTCCGCAAAGCGCTCCTCGGCCTCGATGGCGAGATCGAGGGCCCGAAGGTCCGAATCCTCGCTTCGCAGGACCTGCTCCAGGCGCTCGGTGGAGGGGAAGATTTCCCGGTCGGAGAAGCGGCGGAGATAGGGGAGAAACTCCGTCTCGTCCTCCCAGAAACTCCCCTCCTGGTACTTGGGGGCGAGGTCCTGCAGGGTGCGCAGATGATCGACCTCATCCTGGGCAAGCCAGGAGAAGATCTCCCGGGCCGTTTCGCTCCGGGCCTTTTCAGCCATGGTGGAATAGAAGCGGTGCCCGTTCTTCTCGACCTCCATGGCCGCCCGGATCACCTCGAATCCACTGAAATCCTCAATTCCCGACATGCGTCACTCCTCGATTCCGATCATAAGCCCCCGACACCGCCCGATCAGCCGTTTCCGGCAGACCGGGCTGGCATTCAGCACTAACACGGGGGAAGGCGCACTGTCAATTCCCCAACACCCCCTTGAGGGTGTCCTTGAGCAGCTGTCTCGCCGGCTCCCGGCTGTCGGGCGCTCCCTCCTTGGCGGGCGGGGCGAGCTTGTCGAGAATCTTCTGCTCAAGTTTCTCCTTGGCCTTCTGCTGGACCTGGGAGCGAACGGCGGCGGAATCGAGGGCGAAACGGGGGCTGGCGGCGGGGCCGGTGACCTTGAGGGGAAGCAGCCCCCAACCCTGGTCGTCGGCCATGAATTTCGAGAAGTCCCCCTTGCCGGCCACCTTGCGGGTGAGTTCTGGGTTGAGGCGGGTTTCGAGGACAAGGTCAAGGGCGCCGTCGAGGTCGACCTTCCCCCGGGGGCGCAGCCGCGCCTTGGAACCATTGACCTCACTGTCAAAGCGCACCTGGCCGTTTTCGATGGTGAAGTTCCCTCGGCTTTCCTGGAAACTGAGGACCTTGAGCTCTTCGGTGCCGAGAAAAGCGGCCAGTCCCTGGAGCAGTTTGGTCCCGGACATCTTTCCGTCGTTGATCAGGAGGTCCCCCTTGCCGCCGAGGTTGCGCTTGAGAGCCTCGGGGGTGGTGCCGCTGCCGGTGAGGTCGGCATTCAGGGAGAGGGCCCCGAAGACGGTGCCGGCCGCCTCGGGCTTGAGGGCGGTGACCACGGGGTCGGCC
>JBFHXN010000327.1:0-3728 GCA_041598955.1 Desulfuromonadales bacterium
CAGCTCCAGGCCCGGGAGCCGAGCCGCTTTCTGGGCGAGATCCCCGGGGAGCTGCTCCACCGCAGCGAGAACGCCGAGAAACCCCCCATCTCCGAGAAGGACCAGGAGCGCCTGGCCGGCAGCTTCTTCTCGGGGATTAAAACCCTGCTGGGAGAGTGAGACGATGAGGAGACTGGTTCTGCTGCCCGGCCTGGCCGCCGACGAGCGGATGTGGGCCCGTCTGGGGCCCCTCGGCCTTCCCCTGGTCACTCCGCGCCTGCCGGCCCCGGCCGAGGGGGAGGCCATGGCCTCCTACGGGGCCCGGGTCGCCCGGGAGCTGGCCATCGGACCGGATGACCTCCTCGGGGGATGCTCCTTCGGCGCCCTGGTCGCCGCCGAGATCGCCCGAAGCCAGCCCGTGCGGGGGCTGGTCCTGGTCGCCGGGGCCCTCACCTCGGCCACCGTCTCCCTCTTCGCCCGCTCCCTGGGCTTTCTCCCCCGGCTCCTCCCCGTTCCCCTGGTGCGGCGCCTCTTCGCCTCCGACCTCAACCTGCGCCTCTTCTTCGGCGCCGCGGAGCCCGAGCTCTACGATCTGGCCCGGGCCATGATGGCCGACACCCCGGACGATCTCCTGGTGCGGGGGGGGAGGCTCGCCGTCACCCACCGCACGAAGGTTCCCGTCCCCTGCCCCCTCTTCGCCATCCACGGTGCCAGGGACCGGGTGATGGCCCCGCCGATGGTCCCCCTCCTGCGGGTGGTCCACGACGCCGGCCACGGCCTGCCCATGAGCCATCCGGAGAAGGTGACGGCCTTTCTGCGGGAGGTGATCGAGGAGCTGGAGGGGAGGTAAAGGGGGGACCGGATCTTGCGATCGGGTGGCGCGTTGCCAGATCGCCTTTTGACGGGCGGGAAATGTTTTTCTTCCCCTTAGGATCCTCTGGCCTGGTTTTTCCGGGTCTTCTCTGTGCCCTCGAGCGACCGCAGGGAGCGGGTGCGAGAGCCGATCTACTCACTCAATGATTCCACCCCAAGGAGCATCCCCCATGTCCATGGAAATCACCTTCCCCGGCGGCCTGGCCGTCACGGCCCGCTACCAGGGGTTCGACATCCTCTCCGACCAGCCCGAATCGGCCGGCGGGGGAGGGAGCGCCCCCTCCCCCTTCGACCTCTTCCTGGCCTCCCTGGGCAACTGCGCCGGCTTCTACGCCCTGCGCTTCTGCCAGCAGCGGGGGCTCGACGCAGCGGGGATGCGCCTGACCCTCGAGACGGAGCGTGACCCCAAGGCCCATCGGCTGGAGACCATCCGGCTCGTCCTGCACCTCCCCGAAGGGTTTCCCGACAAGTACCGGGACGCGGTGCTGCGGGCCATGGACCAGTGCGCCGTCAAGCGGGCGATTCTCGACCCGCCCCAATTCGAGGTGACAGCACGGCAGGGGTGAGGGGTTCAGAGGGGAGGGTAGGTTCCCTCGGGCGGGGGGGGCACCTCGGTCATGGCGCACTCGGCGGTGAGGGCCGCCAGCAGCGCCTCGGCGTCGCCGCGGCGGCTGGGGGGGTAGGCGATCTCCACCAGGGCGGCGCGCCCGTCGAGGGAGCGCGCGAAGGCGAGGCCGTCGTAGCTCTCCAGGGTGAAGCGCAGGAAGGCGATCTGCGCCGGTGGGAGGGTGAAATATCTCTTGAGGAAGGGGGCGGACATCGGTTCGCTCCTTTTTTTATGGCTCTGCGCTACACTGGTACGGCAGAAGGTTTCCAACCATCGCCGGAGGTGAGCCGATGATCGTCGCCGTGCCGAAGGAAATCAAGACCCACGAATACCGCGTGGGGCTCACCCCGGCCGGGGCGCGGGCCCTGGTCGAGGCGGGGCACCGGGTGCTGGTCGAGGCCGGCGCCGGCCTGGGAAGCGGCCTCTCCGACGCCGAGTACCGGGCAGCCGGGGGGGAGATCGTCCCCTCCGCCTCCGAGGTCTGGGGGGAGGGGGAGCTGGTGGTCAAGGTCAAGGAGCCCGTCGCCGCCGAGTACGCCTCCATGCGCCCCGGGCAGATCCTCTTCACCTACCTCCACCTCGCCCCCCTGCCCGAGCTGACCCGGGCCCTGCTCGACCGGGAGGTCTCCTCCGTGGCCTACGAGACGGTGCAGCTTCCCGACGGCACCCTGCCGCTGCTGCAGCCGATGAGCGAAATCGCCGGGCGGATGGCGGTTCAGGTCGGCGCCCACTTCCTGCAAAAAGAGCAGGGGGGGCGCGGGGTGCTGCTGGCGGGGGCCCCGGGGGTCCATGCCGGGCGGGTGGTGATCCTCGGCGCCGGCACCGTGGGGAGCAACGCCCTGCGCATCGCCGTCGGCATGGGGGCGGCTGTCACCGTTCTCGATCTCGACCCCAAGCGTCTCGCCCTCCTCGACGAGCGCTACGGCAACCGGATCCAGACCCTCATGTCCACCTCCCAGGCCATCGAGGAGGAGGTCCGGCAGGCCGACCTGCTCATCGGAGCGGTTCTTCTCGCCGGGGCCCGGGCCCCGGAGCTCGTCAGCCGGGAGCTGGTCGGGGCCATGGCGGCGGGGAGCGTCATCGTCGATGTGGCCGTCGACCAGGGGGGGTGCGTGGCCACAACCCATCCCACCACCCACGACCACCCGGTCTACGCCGTCGACGGCGTGCTCCACTACGGCGTCGCCAACATGCCGGGAGCGGTGAGCCGCACCAGCACCTTCGCCCTCACCAACAGCACCCTTCCCTATCTGCTGCGCCTCGCCGGCCGGGGGTTCGCCGGGGCCGCGGCAGGCGACCCGGCCCTTGCCCGGGGGATCGCCACCCACGCCGGCAAGCTCCGCAGCGAGCCCGTCGCCCAGGCCCAGGGGCTCCCCTGGGAGCCCTTCGGAGGAAAATAAAAGGAGGGCCGCCGGCGGGCCTCTCCCTCACCCTTTCGACCCGGGGGCCCCTTCGCAGAGCCTCCGGGTCAGCTCCGTGATCGCTCCCGTCTCCTCCACCGAGGCGACCGCCTCCTTCGGGATCGCCTCCGCCCCGTTCCGGGCCCCCCAGATGGCTCCCGCCATCGCCCCGATGGTGTCCGCGTCCCCCCCCACCCGCCGGACGAACCGGATCAGCTCCCCGAAAGGCTCCCCCGCGAACCTCTCCCCGAGGTAGAGGGCCGTCACGCAGCTCTCGAGGGCCGAGATGCCGTGGCCCAGGCAGGAGGCGACCTCCCCGGGCCCCGGGAGGGCCTTGCCGCGCCGAAGCCCCTCCAGGGCGGAGATCCTCTCCCGGAACTCCGCCGAAACCGCCGGAGCAGAGGCGGCCTCCAGAAGCGCATCCCCCTCCAGACCGTCCAGCGCCGCCAGCACCGCCGAGGCGATGATCAGCGCCCCCTCGATCGCCAGGGGGTGGGCATGGGTGATGGCGGAGGCCTTTTCGACGGCCCCGGGGAGCAGCTCCCGCCGGTGCCTGTAGAAAAGGGCCAGGGGCGCCACCCGCATGGCCGCGCCGTTGCCGAAGGAGCCCTCGGCGTGAACGGAGCGGCTCGCCTGCTCCCAGGGGAGCCCCCGGCGGATCCTCTTCAGCACCTTGGCCGCGCCGGGGCCGTATCCCCGGCTCCAGCGGTAGCTCCCGGCGAAGGTCCGGGCCAGGTGGTCGGGATCGACCTCCCCCCGCTCCACCAGAGAGGCCGCGATGTCGAGGGCCATCCGGGTGTCGTCGGTCCAACGGCGCTTTCCCTTCCTCGTCCGGCCGATGAGGCACCAGAGGGCCCGTTCCGCCGGCC
>JBFHXN010000328.1:0-3726 GCA_041598955.1 Desulfuromonadales bacterium
GAAGCCGACCAGCAGTTCCCGGGCCTGGTGGCAGATGCCGTGGGCGACTCGGAAATAACTGCAGTGGGGAGCGAGGACCAGCCCGGCCAGACGCACCGCCTCGGGGGCAGGGGTTTCGGCGCTGACGGGGCAGGTGCGCAGGAAGCGGGAGAGGTAGAGGGCGGCCAGGATCAGGGGCTCCTCGACGGCAGCGCCGCCGGCGGTGCGCTCGTCGATGCGCTCCAGCAGGGAGAAGGTTTCATCATCCCCCGAGAAGCCGGCCAGCAGGGGAGAGAGCAGGCCGAAGCCCTGGGCCTGGCGCAGCACCGTTCCTCCGACCCGGTGGCGGAAGAGTTCCAGCACCTCCTCTCGGATGCGGGAAGGGGCGGCCTCGGCGATTAGCGGGGCGCGGGAGAAAATGGCTTCCCGCGTCTCCTCGGAGAGGGAGAAGCCGAGCCGGGCGGTAAACTCGAGGGCCCGCAGCATGCGCACCGGGTCCTCGGTGAAGCGCTGCAGGGGGTCGCCGATGACCCGGATGCGCCTGCGCTCCAGGTCGGCGAGCCCTCCGACATAGTCGATGATGGAGAAATTGTCGATGTCGTAGAAGAGGGCGTTGATGGTGAAATCCCGCCGGAAGGCGTCCTCCCGGGGGGAGCCGAAGACATTCTCGACGAAGCCGAAGTGATCGGCCGGGTCTTCGGGGAGTTCGCCGGCATCGGGCTGGCGGCGGAAGGTGGCGACCTCCACCAGCTTGTCCTTCCCGAAGCGGACATGGGCGAGGCGGAAGCGGCGTCCAACCAGAAAACAGTTGCGGAAGAGCTTTTTGACCTGGTTGGGGGTCGCGTCGGTGCCGACGTCGAAGTCCTTTGGGGTGCGCTCCAGCAGCAGGTCGCGCACCCCTCCGCCGACCAGGTAGGCCTTGAAGCCGTTGCCGCGGAGGCGATAGAGAACCTTCAGGGTGTCCGGGTCGATCTGGCGGCGGGAGATGGAGTGCTCCGAGCGGGAGAGAAGGACCGGTTCGGAGGGCTGGATGGTATCGGTGGATTTTGTCATCGGGTGGGAAAGCCTTAAGATTTTGCGGGCAATGTACCAAATCCCCCCTTCAAAGGAAAGGATAAAGGTCCGGGGATGGCCGTTTCGGTTGGAAAAAGGCTTGTTAGACCGGCCTCCTTGTTGTAAAGTCTCAGAATTCCGGAAAAATTTTCACGGGCCTCTTTGGGGCACACTTGGCGCCAGGTCGAGGGGATCGATGAGCGAACAGGTTGAAGCGGGACAGGAGCAGCCCAAGGGGGACAAGCGCAGGAACCTGCGCACCCCCCTGATCATTCTGAAGGTCAAGATCGACGACGGCCGCAAGGCGTTTTTCGGTTACGCCAAGAACATCAGCCGCAGCGGCCTTTTCATCGCCACCGTCAATCCACAGGAGCCCGGTTCCCGGTTCCGGGTGGAGGTTCCTCTTCCGGCGCCGATCCGCAAACAGGTGGAGTGTGAGTGCGAGGTGGTCTGGAAGCGGCTCTATACCCGGGGGGGGCCCCTCGAGCCGGGGATGGGGCTCAAGTTCCTCGACATGTCCCCCGAGATCCAGAAGACCATCCAGGAATGGGTCGACGCCACCAAGGACTGACCGGACGCCAAGGGTGGGAAAACACAGAAATGCAAAAAGACGGGCCATGACGGTCCGTCTTTTTTTTGCGGATCTATGGCCCAAAAGAAGGCAGAGCCAAACAAACCACAAGGGTTTGGTGATTTCTCCAGTGCCTCTGTGACTCCGTGGTGATGATCTTTGTTTTGTATAGAGTTCCGTTTTTTTGTCCCCCGGCCGTTTGGAAAGAGAGCCTTCGGGCGCGGGATGCAGAAGAGCGGTCTCCCGTGGGTGCCCCCCTTCTTTCGCTGAGAGAGGTCTTCCTGCTAGAGGAGGTTGGCCACCTCGATGCCGCGGAGTTCCGGGTCGATCTCCCCGACGATCCGGCCCGCTTCCTTTCCCCTGAGGTCGAGGCGGGTGGGCTCCGGAAGTTTCTGCCCCTCTTCGTCGAAAAGGATTTTGAGCTGGATGGCATCTTCCTCCGGGGTCGCCACGCGGGTGACCAGGCCGATCTGGTTGCTGTCGAGGCGTACCAGGCTTCCCATGGGATAGTCACCGAGGGCCCCGATGAACTTCTCGAGATACTCGGGATGGAAATGCTTTCCGGCGACCTGGCGCATTTTTTCGATGGCCCGTCGCGGGGTGAGGGGGCGCTGGTAGGGGCGCAGGGTCGTCATGGCGTCGTAGGCGTCGGCGATGGACGCCATATCGACCATGGGGGAGAAGCGGCGGTCCTGGGCGTCTCCGGGGTAGCCGCTGCGGTCAAAGCGCAGGTGGTGGCCGAGGACGACCTCCACCGCCTCGGGGGGGACATCCTGCATGGCGATGAGGATATCGGCCCCGTCCCGGGGGTGGCGCATCATGGCTTCGAATTCCGAAGGCCCCAGGGGGGCCGGCTTGGTGAGGATGGCGTGATCGACCCTGAGTTTGCCCAGGTCGTGGAGCAGGCCTCCCAACCCGAGAGAGAGGAGCTGATCCTCGGTCAGGCCGCAGGCCCGTCCCACCACCAGTGCGATGACCGAGACGTTGATGGAGTGGGTGAAGGTGTAGTTGTCGTAGTCCTTGAGCATGGAGAGGGCGAGGAGGGCCTGGGGGTCGGCGAGGGTGAGGGTGACCATTCCACGGACCGCCTGGCGCACCTCGGAAGTCGAGGGGATCCGCCCCATGCGGACATCCGTGAATATCCGCTCGGTGACTTCGAGGGCCTGGGCGAAGACCTGGCGGGGGTCGATAACCAGTTCCTCGTCGAGATCCTCTTCCTGGCAGACCGGGACCAGATGGGTGATTTCGGCCTCGAAGAAGAGGGCCTTGGGGTTGAGTCGGCCCGGGTTCCCCTTGGAGAGAAGGATCAGAAAGGCCACCAGCTCCTCCTCGGTGACCCCCCGGAGGATTTTGACCTTTTCCACTCCCAAGCCTTCGATGGCCCGAAGAACCTCCATGTCCGTGGGGGAGGTGGTGGTGAAGAGGCGGTCTTCGAAGAAGAGGGTCCCTTCGAGGATTCCCATCTCCAGCTCGGCCTTATGGCAGTGCAACTGGCCGAGGGTGGCACCCAGGTCGGAGAGCTGCTGGCGCAGGGCAGGGTGATTCGCCGGGTAGAGGCGCAGACCCTGGAGCCCCCGGGAAATCTTCTGGATGGTGGCGGTGAGAAGTTTCTGGTCCATGGTGTCTCGCTCTGGCGGCTTCGGGAAGTCCGCCAAGGTTTCGGCGCCAAATTGCCGGCACATTCTGCCCGGTCTTTTTTCTGTGGGCCGGTGGGCCTGGGGATCACCCCTTTGCGACGAGGGGAACCCTTCCCTGCAGGGTTAAGTTGCAGGATGTGCACCAACTTGGTCGGAGATTGGAGCGAGGCGGCTCGAGCGCCTGCGCCATGTTTCCGGGGCTCTCGTCCACGTTGCCGCTCTGCCGGGGAAGGGGCCCGGAGGGGAAGGCAAAAAAAAGGCGGGCCCGACCGGGCCCGCCTCAGACTGTTGACAAACTGGTTTTTACGGCTGCACAAAAACCTTCAAATGCAAGGCGCCCGCAGATCGAGGAGTGAGGCGTAGCGGAAGCTACGACGCAGCGACGAGATCAAGGGGAACGAAGCAGTTGAGTTTTTTCAGCAGCCTGCTAGACGACCTGCTCCATGGCCCAGACGCCGCAAGGGCAGATTCCGGCGCAAATGCCGC
>JBFHXN010000329.1:0-3716 GCA_041598955.1 Desulfuromonadales bacterium
ACTGGTAGAGCAGGTAGTAGAGCATGGGGGTGCCGATGAGCACGATCTTGCAGTCGAGGGGGATCGCCTGGGGCTTGAGGGAGACGGTGGCGATCAGCCTGAACTGCTCGGTCATGTCCTCGATCTTGATCTCGCCGTTGCGGATGCAGCGCTTGAGGGCCTCGTAGGAGAAGAGGTTGAGCAGCACCTCCCGGCAGTCGAGGATGAGGTATCCCCCCTTGGCCCGATGGAGGGCGCCGGGCTTGATCATGGTGAAGTTGGTGATGGCGTTGCCCATCTGGATGACGTGCTCGATGCGCCCGAAGAGGTTGAAATAGGTCGGGTTGGGCTCGTAGATGACGGGAGCCCCCTCCAGCTCGCCGTTGTCGACGAAGAGGTTGACCTTGCAGCGGTCGAAAGAGGGTTCCTGACCTCCGGTCTTCAGGCCGGGGATCTGGATCTGAGGCTGGGAGGGGCGAAGCTCGTCGATGCGGCCGAGGATGTCCTGCTTGCACCGCTCGAAATGATCGAGCACCGCCTGATGCTTCCGGTATTTGGATTCGAGCTCCTCGAAGAGATGTCCCAGGGTGTAGAGCAGCACCTGCCGCTCCATCTCCTCGGTGGCCTCCCGCATCTCCTTCTCCCGCTCCCGCACCCGGCGCAGAACCTCGTTGAGTTTTTCCTGAAGGTGGGCCCCCTTCCGGTCGAGCTCGGCCTTGTCGTCGGCGGAGAGCTCTTCGTACTCCTGCTGGCTGACGGGGTGCCCCTCCCGGGTCGGCACCAGCACCAGGCCGCTGACCGTGCGCTGCAGGATGAACCCGTGACCCTCGGCCTCCGTCTCCAGTTCCTGGAAAAGGACCTTGTTCCTCTCCTGGTAGTCGCTGGCGATCTTGCTCTTCTGCTGCTCGTACTCCTTGCTTTCGAAGACCTTGGGGGCCTCCTCGGCAAGGCGCCCCACCAGCTCCTCCACATCCTTCTGAAGATCCCGCCCCAGCCCGGCGGGGAGGGGGAAGGCGACGGGCCTGTCCCCCTGATCGAAGTCGTTGACGTAGCACCAGTCGTCGGGAACCCCTTCGGCTTCGGCCCGGGCCTTGAGCAGCTTCTTGATGGTCGAGGCGCGCCCTGTTCCCGGCTCCCCCAGGATGAAGATATTGAAGCCGTCGTGCCGCATCCCCAGGCCGAATTCGATGGAGGTCATGGCCCGGTCCTGGCCGATGGTCCCCTCCAGGGGGGGGAGCTCCGCGGTGGTCTTGAACTCGAACTGGGCCGGGTCGCACTGCCAGGCCAGCTCTTCGGGGTCGAGGCGGAAGGTCTCCATGGGGCTCCTTGTCGTCTGGTTCAGCAGGTGAAGGTCGCGAGCCGGGTGATAGGGTCCGGCTCAGGCTGCCCGGGCCTGTCGGGCATGGGGAAATCGGCGGACACGGGTTGCTTCTCGCTGCGTCAGTCGCGGGGGGTCACAAGGGTGATCGGCGCCTCCAGGTAGCTCTTGAGGGTGGCCAGGAATTCGGCCGCGTCGGCCCCGTCGAGGATGCGGTGGTCGGCGGAGAGGGTCAGCCGCAGCATGGTTGCGATCCCCGGCTCCCCCTGCTCGTCGACCACCACCTCTCCCTTGACCGTCCCCACCGCCAGAACGGCCGCCTGGGGAGGGGTGATGATGGCGCTGAAGGATTCGACCCCCAGCATCCCCATGTTGGAGATGGTGAAGGTCCCCCCTTCGAGGTCCTCGGGCTTGAGCCTCCCACCGTGGGCCCTCTCGGCCAGCTCCCTCCCCCGGCGGCTGACCTCCTTGAGGGCGAGCCCGCCGCAGTCGCGCAGCACGGGGTTGTAGAGGCCCCGCTCGGTGGCGACGGCGAGGGCGATATTGATCGGTTCCTGCTCGACGGCCTCGCCGTCCTGCCAGAGGCTGTTCACCCAGGGGTGCTCCCTGAGGGAGCGGGCCGCTGCGGCCACCACGAAATCGTTGACCGTGACCCCCAGGTCTTTGCGGAACCGGATGGCGTCGGACATGTCGACGGCGATGGTGACGAAGAAATGGGGGATGCTCTGCCAGCTCTCCACCATCTTTCGGGCCACCAGGCGGCGGATCTTGACCGACTTCTTCCCCCCCTTGCCCGCCGCGTCCCCCTCCCGGGGTGCGAGGGCCGGAGGAGCCGGGGCTGCTTTGCCCTCCACGTCGGCGAGGACGATTCTCCCCCCCGGGCCGCTGCCGCGGACCCGCGCAAGGTCGACCCCCCGCTCCTCGGCCAGGCGACGGGCCGCGGGAGAAACGGCCGCCCGTAGCGAAGGCCCGGGCTCCTCCTCCACCGTTAGAGGAGCCTCGCGGGGCTGGGATGTCCGGGAGGTCCGAATCTCCTCATCGGCGGCGGACTCCTCTTCCGCTGCCTCTTCCTCCATCTCCGCGGGCTTCGGCCCCGCCTTCTTCTTCTCTCCCTTCTCCGCAACCTTTTCCTTCACGGCGGAGGGGGTCTTCTCCTTGCCCTTCCCCGTCGTCTCCGGCGCCCCCGGGGAGGACTCCTTCTTTTCTCCCTTGCCCTCGAGCAGGGCGAGCACCGTCCCGACGGGAACCGTCTCCCCCTCGGCCACCCTCAGCTCGGCCACCACCCCGTCGACGAAGGACTCCATCTCCATGGCGGCCTTGTCGGTCTCCACCTCGGCGATGATCTCCCCCCGGCGGACCGGGTCTCCCTCGGCGACCCGCCACTTGAGAATCGTCCCCTCCTCCATGGTGTCGCTCAGCTTGGGCATGGTGATTTCGGTCGGCATGGGTCCCCCTCGAAACGAAAAAAAAATCTGGTTCAGCGAAAAACCCCTACAGCAGCTCCCTCACCCGTTCGACCACCCTCTTGGCGTCGGGGATGGCGAGCTGCTCCAGGCGCTTGTTGTAGGGCATCGGCACATCGGCGCCCCCCACCCTCAGGACCGGCGCGTCGAGGTCGTCGAAGGCCTCCTCCATGATCCTCGCGGCCACCTCCCCCCCCCAGCCTCCGGTCAGCCAGGACTCCTCCACCGTCACCGCCCGCCGGGTCCGGCGCACCGAGCCGAGGACCGTCGCCATGTCGAGGGGGTTCAGGCCCCGCAGGTCGACCACCTCGGCCTCGACCCCCTCCTTCGACAGGGCCTCGGCGGCCTCCAAGCAGACGTAGACCATGCGTGAGACGGCCACCAGGGTGACGTCCTTTCCAGGACGCCTGACCTCCGCCACCCCCAGGGGGACGAGGTGTTCCCCCTCCGGCACCTCCCCCTTGACCCCGTAGAGCCCTTCGTGCTCGAGGAAGATGACGGGGTCGTCGCTGCGGATGGCGCTCTTGAGCAGCCCCTTGGCATCGGCCGGCACCGAGGGGATGACCACCCGCAGCCCGGGGCAGTGCAGGAAGAGGGGGTCGAGGGTGTGGGAGTGCTGGGCCCCGAGCTGGTGCCCCCCCCCGCCGGCGGCCCGGATGACCAGGGGGACCCGGCACTGCCCCCCGAACATGTAGCGGGCCACCGCCACGTGGTTCATGATCTGGTCCATGGCCACGACGGCGAAGTTGACGGTCATCATCTCGGCAACGGGGCGAAGGCCGGCCATGGCCGCCCCGCAGGCCATCCCGACGATTCCCGCCTCCGAGATGGGGGTGTCGAGGACCCGCTTTTCCCCGAAGCGGGCGAGGAGCCCCTTGCTCACCTTGAAGGAGCCCCCGTAGAGCCCCACGTCCTCTCCGAGCAGAAAGACCGCCGGGTCCCGTTCCATCTCTTCG
>JBFHXN010000330.1:0-3697 GCA_041598955.1 Desulfuromonadales bacterium
AGAGCTTCTTGAGGCCGACAACCTTGAAGCCTTCCCTGTAGATGCGCTCAAGAATTTTTCCGGCATGCCCGGCGGCAAAGGCATCGGGCTTGACGATGGCAAAGGTTCTTTCCGTGGACATGGGTATTCCTCCTGTTTCATTATTGGCCAGACTTGAAGGCTGCCGATGGGCAGGCGTTGCGCTTTTTACCATCGGAGGGCTGGAAAGTCAAGGGAGATGCCATTGCCATCCCCGGAAGCAACGGGGGTTTTTGTCCCTTTACCCTCATCCACTGGAGCGCTATCATTAGATTTAAATCGGCTCCCCCGGAACCAAGATATATTCGGACATTTTCACTCTGGATGGCTTCATGACCTGCAGATTCGTCGCGGCATTGATATTGCTTTTTTGGGGTGTGTCCCCTGCCCTCCCCTGGTTTCCGCGCTCCTCCGAGGAGGCCCTGCTCGGGGGAAAAGGGCCGGCACCTCTGGTCGGGACCAACCAGCGCTATTTCGTGGATGAGGGGGATTCTCTCATCCAATTGGCCCGCTCCCTGGGTCTGGGCTACGAAGCCCTGGCCGCCGCCAACCCGGATGTCGAACCCTGGACTCCCGAAACGGGCAGGCAGATTCTGCTCCCCTATTCGACGATCCTGGCCGGAAAACTTCGCATGGGGATCACCATCAACCTGGCTGATTACAAGCTCTACCTTCTCTGGGAGGAAAAGGGGGACATTCAGGTGCGTATCTATCCCGTGGGCATAGGAAGCACGGGATGGGAAACACCGGAGGGGACCTTCACCGTCAGGGAGAAGATCGCGCGTCCCGGCTGGACCGTCCCCGCAGCGATTCGGGCAGAGCGGCCGGGCCTTCCGGCTCAGGTGCCCCCGGGGCCCGACAACCCCCTGGGAGACTACTGGATCGGCTTCACAGAGCGGTCCCACGGGATCCACGGCACCAACGAGCCCTTCGGCATCGGCCGGCGCTCCAGCCACGGCTGCATCCGTCTCTACCCCGAGGACATCCGGGACCTTTACGCCAGGGTGACCCTCGGAACCCCCGTCCATGTCATCTACCAGCCGATCAAGGTGGGCGTTCGGGATGGAGCGCTCTACCTGGAAGCCCACCGGGACTACCTGGGGAGATTCAGCGACCCCTTGCGGGAAGTGAAACGGCAAGCCCTACTCCTGGGCTGGGCCGAGGACCTGGACCGGGAGACGATGGAGCGGATACTTCAGGACCACCGGGGGATTCCGCTCCCCCTTTCGACCCTCGCCCCGAGGGCTGACCTCAGAGCCGATGCCAGTCTCTGACCATTTCTCCTGACCTCCCTCCTCAAACGCCCTGCCGGCTCGTCCCTGACGTGCCTCCCTTTCAACGCGACTCAAAAAAAGAACTGGCGACGGGGTCCCATCAACCAGGACCTCCGCCGCCAGTTCTTTTTTCCTAAACCCCTGGGGCACTCAGCAAGGCGGTGCCGCCAGAGCGTCCTCCTTATTTCTTAAGCCCTGTCTCAAAGGCCTTCTGGGCCTTCATGGCACTCTGCTCGGCCTTGACCGCGGCAGCTTCGGCCCGCTTGGCTGAGGCCTCGGAACGGTCAGTCGCAGCCTCGGCCCGCGTCGCGGCGCTCTCGGCCTTCTGGGCAGACGCCGATGCGGCCTTGCTCGACTCGATGGCCTGATTCATCAGGTCCCTGTCCGCCTGGGTCATCTGCTGGGCCGCACAGCCGGCCAGAAAAAAGAGGGAAACCCCGCAAACCGCCGAAACCAGCTTTCTGCTCTTCATGGACACTCCTCCTTGTTGATTTTTATCCTGGCTCCCCCACGCCGGGGGTAGCCACCACTGATGGGGAGTATGCCACAGATTTTTGGATTTTCCAGACGGACAGGACCAGAAGGGAAGAAGGGGACCAGCAAAAGGAGGAAAATCACCCACTCTTTCGAAGAAACTCCACCACCTGCCGCAGGGCCTGGCCGCGGTGGCTGATGCGGTTCTTGATCTCAAGGGGAAGCTCAGCCATGGTCTTGCCATATTCAGGCACCAGAAAAAGGGGGTCATAGCCGAAGCCTCCCTCTCCTCTCGGCCCCGCCAGGATCACTCCGGAGACCTTCCCGGAGAAGACCTGGCAACCCCCTTCGGGTTCGCACAGGGCCATCACGCAGCGGAAAGCTCCCCGTCGGCGCTCAGGGGGAAGTCCTTCCAGGGCATCCAGGAGCTTCCGGTTGTTCTGTGCATCGTCGGCGCCGGCTCCTGCGAAACGGGCCGAAATGACGCCGGGAGCCCCCTCCAGGGCATCCACCTCGAGCCCCGAATCGTCAGCCAGGGTCAACCGTCCGGTAAACTGGGCAATGGTGAGAGCCTTCTTCCGGGCATTGTCCGCGAAGGTCTCGCCATCCTCCTCCACCTCGGGCGCTTCGGGAAATTCTTCCAGGCCGAGGACTCCGATCCCCGTCGATTCGAGCAGGCGACGGATCTCCTTGAGCTTTCCCTGGTTGCGGGTGGCCACCACAAGCTCCATGGCTCAACCCTCCAGGGCCTGGCGCTGCAGCTCGGCAAGCTGCCTGCACCCCTGCAGGGCGAGGTCCCTCAGGGCGTCGAGCTCGGCCGGGCTGAAGGGCTTCTCCTCGGCGGTCCCCTGGACCTCGACGAAGTTCCCCGATCCGGTAATGACGAAGTTCATGTCCACCGAGGCCCTGAAATCCTGATCGTAGTTCAGGTCGAGGCAGGGGGCGCCGTCAACGATCCCGACGCTCACCGCCGACACCGTTTCGCCAAGGGGCAAGGCCGTCAGGAGCCCCTTGGCCACCAGGCCGCGCAGGGCCAGCACCAGGGCGACGTAGGCCCCGGTGATCGCAGCCGTTCGCGTTCCTCCGTCGGCCTGCAGCACGTCGCAGTCGAGCAGCACCGTTCGCTCTCCGAGGGCCTCCAGATCAACGGCGGCACGCAGGGAGCGGCCGATCAGCCTCTGGATTTCGTGGGTGCGCCCGCCCAGCTTCCCCCGCACCGCTTCCCTGGGAGAGCGGCTATGCGTGGCCCTCGGAAGCATCGAATATTCGGCGGTCACCCATCCCTGACCCTTGCCGCGGAGGAAGGGGGGGACCGTCTCCTCGACGGTGGCGTTGCATAACACCCGGGTCTCCCCGAAGGAAACCAGTACCGATCCCTCGGCATAGCGTGTGAAGCCGATTTCGAAGCGCACCGGACGCAGTTCATCGGAGCGGCGGCTGCCTCCACCCATTTCGGTCATCTCCTTCATGGTCCCTCCTTCCCTTTTTCGGCGAAGCGCTGCAACCCGGCGAACAGCGCACGGGCCAGACGTTCCTGCCCTTCGGAGCCTGCCATCAGATTCCAGTCCGAGGGGTTGGAGAGGTAGCCGAGCTCAACCAGCACCGTGGGGAGGTCGCCTCTGCCGAGGGGGAGCAGGGGGGCTTCCAGGATGGCGTTGACCAGGAATCCTTCCTTTTCCAGAGCTCTCTGAAGGCTCTGGGCGAGCCGCCGGCTCTCCTCGCCGGACCCGGCCGGCTCCCCCTCGAAACTCCCCACGGGGCGGATCAGCAGGGTCACCCCCCGGTGCCCTCCGCTGAAAGAGGCCTGGGCATGGAGCAGCAGAAAGGCATCGACCTCCGGACGGGTGGCAGGCTCGATCCGCTGCTGGGGGGTCAGTTCATAGTCGCCGTTGCGGCTCAGATAGACGGGGATTCCGAGCTGCATCTTGATG
>JBFHXN010000331.1:0-3689 GCA_041598955.1 Desulfuromonadales bacterium
CAGCCCCTTACATCCCTTACTTCCCTTGTATTCCAGGGGCCCGTCCGAGTTGCCCGGCACCTCGAACAGGCCCCTTCAGCGATCCATGGTGTCCCCCCCCTTCTTATCGCAACGGTAACTCTGTTCCACTGGACCCACACCAGATGGAGGACCTGTCCATGGCCCAAGCAGTTCAAGACCCATCGGCCGATCAAGCCTTTGTCCTGAACTTCGCCCCCACCGGCATGGTGCCGAAGCGTAATGACTCCCCCCATGTCCCGTTGCACCCCGAAGAGATTGCCGAGCAGGTCCATGAAGCTGTCGATCTTGGAATCACGGTCGTCCATCTGCACGCCCGCGACCAGGACGGCTCTCCCAGCCACGACCTCGACCTCTATGCCGACATCATCCGTCGCGTCCGATCCTTTGCACCGGAGCTTGTGATCTGCGTATCGCTGAGTGGGCGGAAGCGCCCCGATTTCGCATCTCGATCAGCCCCTCTGACCCTTACGGGAGACGCCAAACCCGACATGGGCTCACTGACCCTGTCCTCTCTGAATTTCAGCCGGGAGGCGAGCGTCAACTCCCCGGAGATGGTGCGACAGTTGGCCGAGGAGATCCTGCACAGGGGCGTCGTTCCCGAACTTGAGTGCTTCGATGGCGGGATGATCAATTATGCCCGTTATCTCATTGACCGCGGCCTCGTCCAGCCCCCCTATTATTTCAACCTGATCCTTGGCAACCCCGCCAACGCCCAGGCCGATCCGCTGAGCCTGGGCGCCATGCTTTCCCAGATACCCCAGCCCAGCCTCTGGTCCGTCGGAGGAATCGGCAGGGTCCAGACAGACTCGGCGATGCTCGGCCTGGCGGCCGGTGGAGGGGTGCGAATGGGCCTGGAAGACAACCTCCACTACGACAGGGGCAGAAAACAGCTTGCCCGGAACATCGATCTTCTGAAGCGTGTCCATGAACTGGCGGAGCACCTGGATCGTCGCGTCATGAGCCCGAGGGAATTTCGTTTGAAAATGGGTTTGCTTCCCGGCCAAGGAGCCTACGGGCGAATGGCCGCGCCTGCGGTTTTGGAGGGGTCGAAGGCATGAAACCCTACGTCATGTTCGGTGTCCATCCCCTCTTTGGCGATTACGTCGATGCCATCCATGCGGCGGGGGGATTTTTGAAAAGGGTGGTCCTGAACGTTCCTGAGCCTGAACGCCCCCCGGGGCAGAGTTTCAAAGATGGCCTGGAGCGTTATCACCAGTGGCTGAATAGCCGGGGGGTAGACCGGCGGGTCGAAGTTCTCCGGCTGGACGATTATGCCCCCCGGGCCGAGGAGGTCTGCATCCTGGGCTTTCGGGGAACCAAGGTCCTGCCGCTTGTCAAAAGGCTCAGGGAGGAACACGCCTTGACCTTCCCCCCCCTGCTGCACCCCACGGCCGCAATCTCCCCCATGGCAGAGATTGCCGAAGGTGTTTTTGTCGGGGCGGGGGCCGTGGTGGCTCCTAACGCCAGGCTCGGCCCCTTCACCCTGATCAACAGGGGTGCCACCATCGGTCATGACGCCAACCTGGAGCGCTGCGTGGTTGTCGGTCCCTCGGCCTCCGCAGCCTCCTGGGTTCACCTGGAAGAGGGGTGCGTACTTGGCATCGGCTGCACTGTCATCGAGCGGATCTGCATCGGCTCAGGCTCCTACGTCGCGGCCGGTGCTGTCGTCCTGAAGGACGTCCCTCCGGGGCGGATGGTTGCCGGAGTGCCTGCGGCGGAAAAAAAACCCCTTTGACCCCTGCGTCGGGTCTGGCGGGAGGACCATGCAGCACCGATTGATACCCTATGACACGTCCTGGCGCCGCTCCTGGGACGACGTGGTTTCCGGATCCCGAAATGGCCACTTCATGTTCCACCGGGACTACCTGGAGTACCATGGCGACCGGATAGAAGACCGCTCCTACCTCCTGCTGCGCGGCAACAAGGGGGTGGCCCTGCTGCCGGCTCATCGAAAGGACGACACCCTTGCCTCCCACCGGGGCCTGACTTTCGGAGGCTGGGTCTTCTCCCAAGCCTGCCTCCATAAAGACATCGAAGCGGGCTTTGCCCTGCTGGGCGAAGAAATACGCCGACAGGGATGGCGACGGCTTGAGTACGCCCCCGCCCCTTACCCTTATCATGAGGGGCCCTGTGGAGACGATCTGTTCCTTCTGGAAAAACTCGGAGCCCGCAGCGAGCCCAGAGCTCTCTCAGCCTTTCTTGTCAACCCCCGGGAAATGAAAAGAACGGCCGAGTTCCGTCGAAGGCTCAGACGCGGAGAAGAGATCTGCCCTTTCCGTATGGAAGAGACGGAGGACGTGGAGGGGTTCTGGGATCGGCTCTGCCTTTTCCTCGACCGGCGGCATGGTGCGCAGCCCGTCCACACCGCAGCCGAAATCCGGCTTCTCAGAGACCGCTTCCCCGGCAACATCCGATTCTTTGTCGCCCAGGGGAGCAATGACCCGGTTGCCGGCCTGGTCCTCTTTCTCAGTCGGCAGGTCGTCCGTCTTCAATACATCTTCCGATTGGCTGAAGAACAGGGAGCGGAAATCACTTTTCGTCTCTGGGAATGGGTTGCACAGCATCCGGAACTCTCCCGCCCCTGGCTCGACCTTGGCACCTCCATGGAACCCGGCAGCACCAAACTGATGGCCTCGTTGCACAGAAACAAGGAAATGTTCGGTGCGCGTGGGGTTTTCCTGAGCAGGTGGATATGGGAACCTTGAACTCGGATGAGAAAAGGGGACTCGAACCCTTCTGGGTCGCCCTGAAGGAAGTGGAACACCCCTTCGGCACCCTTTGCGTAGGAGAGCAGGGGCACCACTTTCCCTTTCCCGTCTCCAGGGTCTATTTCGTTCATGCCATCCCCGAAGGGGCGGTCCGCGGCGGGCACGCCCACCGGGAAAACCAGGAAGTGGTGTTCTGCGTACAGGGGACCTGCACCCTCTGGCTATTTGCCCCCGACGGGAAGCAGCACCGCTTCCGCCTGGAGACCCCCACCCGGGGCGTATTCGTGCCCCCTCTCTGGTGGGTGGAATTGGGGGAGTATTCGCCATCAGCAATGACCCTGGTGGTCGCGTCCCTTCCTTTCCGTGAGTCGGACTACATCCGCGAGGCGGAGGCTTTTTTCCATGCGCAACCCTTCCCCGATCCCGTTTCTCGACCTCGCGGCTGAAATCGCCCCCCTTCGGGCCGAGATCGACGCCGCCATCGGAGGGGTCCTTGACAGCGGCCGACTGCTGCTGGGAGAGGAACTCGAGGCCTTCGAGGAGGAGTTCGCCGCCTTCAACGGCGGAGGGCATGTCGCCGGGGTAGCCAGCGGCCTGGCTGCCCTGATCCTGATGCTGAGGGCCTTCGACATCGGGCCGGGGGATGAAGTGCTGGTCCCTGCCAATACCTACATCGCCACCTGGCTGGCCATCAGCCACGTGGGGGCCAGGCCGGTGCCGGTTGACCCCTCCCCGGCAACCCGCAACCTGGACGTTTCCCACCTCGCCTCCTCCGTGACGGAACGAACCCGGGCTGTGCTGGCGGTACATCTCTACGGGTCTCCCTGCGACATGGACGCCCTGGAAGAGTTCTGCCGCAGCCAGGGGCTCTGGCTTCTGGTCGATGCCGCCCAGTCCTGCGGCGCGGCCTGGAAGGGTCGCAGAAGTTCCTGCCTCGGAGACGGAGCGGCCTTCAGTTTC
>JBFHXN010000332.1:0-3686 GCA_041598955.1 Desulfuromonadales bacterium
CACGCAACTGTGCCAGGGCCCCTTTTTTCCATTCCCCCCGACCATATTTCTTCTTCCCCTGAGACCTTTTTCCGACTCCCGCCTGAAAGATAGCCTCCTGCCCAACCTCCCGGTATTCCAGCAAAAAAACAGCCGATCCCGGTCCCTGGAAGGGCCTCGAAGCGTCTTCCGGCGTGGATGGAATGGGTCTCCGGCATACCCGGCACGGCTCTTGAGATAGAGAGGGACAAGACTTGCCGCCCGGGGGAATGACCATCCCGGGAGAATCAAGGAAAGGAGCCGGGACCCATGGCTGAGAAAAGAGAGACCCAACGCAAGGAGCCCTGCCCTCTGGTCCGCGAGCCCCTCGCCGAGTGCTACTGCGCCAACCTGCACAGCGGCACCACCGAGGCCGCCATCCACTTCTGCGGGGAGTATTTCGAAGAGTGTCCCGTCTACCGGAAAATCTGGGAGCGGGTGGCCAGGGAGCTGCGGGAGCAGGATGAATCGGACGCAAATGCCAGGAAGACCGGCTGAAACGAAAGGAGAAGAGCCATGTTGAATTCCATCAAGAGCAAACTGTTTGCAGGATTCATGGCGGTGATCGCCATCATCGCCGTCGGAGGCGGGTATTCCCTGGTCAAGGTCGCCCAGGTCGGCAGCCAGAGCCGCATTTTTATCGAGGAGCACTGGCCGACGGCCGACCTGCTGATGGAGGCGAAAGTTTCCCTGGCCACCATCAGCGAACAGATGCGGAAACTGAGCGGCGGGACCGCTTCGGACGGGGTGGTCCTTGCCGCGAAGGAGAGCCTATCCGAGGTTCGGGAACAGTTTCTGAGATCGCCCCTTGCTCCCGAGATTCGCGAGGAGCTCGATGGCCTGCTCGCAACATTCGGTGAAGCGATGGAGGAACCGGTGCGGCTGGACAAAATCCCGGCCCTGCGGATGACGGAAGCCGACAAGGCATCCCAGCCCGTCATCGACAAGGCCAGGGATCTTGGAGACATTGAGATGGTCGACCGGATCTGGGAGGCGGTAATGGCTTTCAACGACGTTCTCGCCACCGAGGACCCGGAGGAAATGGCCATCTTCCTCACCAGTCTCGCCGCCGTGGAACGCCGCCCCGCCTTCGGCCAGCTGAGCGGGATCTACCAGCCCTTCCGGGAGAAGGGACTGGCGGTCTTCCAAGCCGTCGATCAGCGCGCCGCGGCCTGGAACAAGTTTGAAGGCGCCCGCGACACAATTTCCATGCGCATTGAAGAGATCGAGAATAATTATCACGCAGAGGTCGTCCAACCGGCCTCCCAGAGTGTGCTCTCGGCCGTGGCCACCATCCTCTGGGTGATCGCGGTGGCGGCGGGACTCTGCATGGTGGCCGCCCTGGTCATCGGCTACCGCATCGCCCTCGGCATCAGCAAGCCGGTCGGCCAGGTGGCGGCCATGCTCGGCGAGCTCGAGAAGGGGCACCTCGACGTGCGGTTGAACCTTGAGCGCACCGACGAGATCGGGACGATGGCCCGCACCCTCGACGCCTTCGCCGACAACCTGCGGGACGAGGTGGTCGGCTCTCTCCAGAGGATCGCCGCGGGGGACCTCACCGTGGACGTCTCCCCCCGCGACGGGGAAGATGCCGTGCGGGGTGCCCTGCGGAAGCTTGGCGGTGATCTGAGGGGCCTCATCCGCCAGATCCGGGTCGCCGGGGAGCAGATCGCCTCGGGGAGCGAGCAGGTGGCCGGGTCGAGCCAGCTCCTCTCCCAGGGTTCCAGCGAACAGGCCGCCGCCGCGGAGGAGACCTCCGCCACCATCGAGCAGATGACGGCCAACATCCGGCAGAACTCGGACAACGCCCTGGCCACCGAGCAGATCGCCACCAAGGCGGCCGCCGATGCCGGTCGCGGCGGAGAGGCGGTGGCCAAGACCGTCGTCGCCATGAAAGAGATCGCCGGCAAGATCGGCATCATCGAGGAGATCGCCCGGCAGACCAACCTTCTCGCCCTGAACGCCGCCATCGAGGCGGCCCGGGCCGGGGAGCACGGCAAGGGCTTCGCGGTGGTCGCCGGCGAGGTGCGCAAGCTCGCCGAGCGCAGCCAGGCGGCGGCGGCCGAGATCAACAAGCTCTCCGTCGACTCGGTGGAAGTCGCCGAGGGGGCCGGGGTGCTGCTGCAATCCATGGTCCCCGACATCCGTCGCACCGCCGATCTGGTGCAGGAGATCGCCGCCGCCAGCCGGGAGCAGGACGCAGGCGCCGGCCAGGTGAGCCGCGCGGTGCAGCAGCTCGACACCATCATCCAGCAGAATGCCTCGGCCGCCGAAGAGATGGCTTCCACCGCCGAGGAGCTCACCAGCCAGGTCGAGCAGCTCTGGGAGATGATCGCCCTCTTCAGGCTCGACGGCGAGGAAGGGGAGATCGCCGAGCCGGTCAAGCCCCGTCCCTCCGCCGAGGATTCCCGGGAGATCCCCTCCCAGGCCCCCCGCAAGGGGAAGAAGGCATCCCATGCCGGTGAGGGAGTCAAGCTTCGCCTGGCCGGCGGACCGGACATCCAGGACGAAGAGTTCGAGAAATTCTGAAAATGTTCGCTGGACTGATGGGGCGCAATGAAGCGGGGACGGCCATGAGCGAGACGGCATTGAAAGTATTGCGGGAGGAGATCGGCGAGGAAGATTTCGATGGCTTCGCGGCCTTCGCCCTCGAGCGGCTCGGGATCCGGGTCCCCTCCGCCCGCCGGAAGATCCTTTCCTGGCAACTCTCGGCCCGCCTCGAGGCCCTGGGGCTCCCTGACTTCGCCGCCTACCGGAGCTTCCTTCTCACCCCGGAGGGGCAGTCCCGGGAGGTGCTCCATCTCTGGGACGCGGTGACCACCAACACCACGGCCTTCTACCGGGAGTCGGCCCACTTCGACTTCCTGGTCCGGGAGGCCCTGCCGCGCCTCACCCGGAACCTGGGGGTGGGGTGCCACAGGCCCCTGCGGGGCTGGAGCGCCGGTTGTTCGAGCGGAGAGGAGGTCTACACCCTGGCCATGGTCCTCGATCATTTCGGCTGCGGCGGGGAGCCCCTCCGGTACAGCCTGCTGGCCACCGACGTCTCCCCCCGGGTGCTGGCCCAGGCCGAGGAGGCCCGCTATCCCGAGGCCAGGGCCGAGCGGCTACCCGCCGGACTGCGTCAGGCCTATCTTCTGCCGAAGCTGGGGGATCGTCGGGGGGAGCCCCTGGTGGAGGTCTGCCCCGAGCTGAGAAAGAGGATCACCTTCCGCCGGCTCAACTTCATGGATGAGGATTATCGCCTGCGGACCCCCTTCGACATCCTTTTCTTCCGTAACGTTCTCATCTATTTCGACCGCCCGACCCAGGAGCGGGTGCTGAAAAAGCTCTGCCGCCACCTGGGGCAGGGGCGTTATCTCTTCGTCGGCCTGGCCGAAACCCTCCATGCCTTCGATCTCCCCCTGGAGCGTCTGGCGCCGGGGGTCTACAGGCGAACCCCTTGAAGGGGGTTCCGGGGAGCGGAGACCTGCGACTCTCAGGATAGGGACGTTTCCGAATTGGACAGGGTACGGCAGAAGGGTCCCGCGGCTGGAAGGCTGCGGGGCCCTTTCTCCATTGGATCCAAGCGGTATTCCTCTGGACCCTCCAGGAGCCGATCCCAAATGGGGATGGAGATGTCCTAATGGGAAGGATGGGGCCCGCGGGGGGGTGATGGTCTTTTGGCGGCG
>JBFHXN010000333.1:0-3683 GCA_041598955.1 Desulfuromonadales bacterium
AGATCCGCTCTTTCCGACCCGCCCGGCAAAAATACATGCGCATTTTAAAATATATGATTTGGGAAATCAATAGAAAATTCATCCTCCCCTCTCTTTATCCCAAGATGCCGGAAAAACGATAAAAAAGGGCCCCGCGGTCAGGAGGGGGCTCCGCGGGGCCAAGATGGAATTCGCGCACGGGGCGTTGCACCCCGCACCTTTCTGACTAACAGACCCTGCTGGAAATGCAAGGGACTATTTCCACGAACCATTTCGCATCACACGATTCGTCGATGGGACCCCCTCGTCCTTCCTGCGGTCCTAGTGGGCGTGCGGCGTGGGAAGTCCCTTGGAAGCGAAGGAGAGGATGAAGTTGACCAGGTGCCAGCGGTCAAGGGGAGCGACCTGTTCGCCGAAGGCCGGCATTCCCGTTTCCCTCCCGCCATGGGTGATCAGCCAGAACTTCTCCCCGGGTCCGTAGAAGGAGCTGTGCGCAGGGTCGCGAAAGTTGGCGGGCGCGGTCGACAGCCCCTCGGCCGCGGGACCATCCCCTCTCCCGTCGACCCCGTGGCAGAGAACGCAGAGCTGATTGTAGAGCTCTTTGCCCCTTTTCAGGGAAGCCTCCGTGGGGCTCACGGGGGTGCGGTCCATGATCCGGAAATCGGCGGGGATTTCCTCCTTGACCCTCTGCATGAGGGCCATATGGTCTTCCATCTTCCCGCTCGTCCCATGTTTTTCCTTGCCGTGGGCCCAGGAGGCCTCCAGGGGGAGGAATAGGAACAGCGCGAGAACAATGGACAGGGGGGTGATTTTTTGTAGCCGTACCTCGTAGAGCATGGCCTGTCCCTCCCGAAATTCATGAGTTGTGGGTTTTCGAACCCCCGGTTTTCCCCGGGGGGGGTGTCGTCAGAACTCCATCTTGCGCAACCGGAGGGCATTGCCGACCACCGAGACGGAGCTGAAGCTCATGGCGGCGGCGGCGATCATGGGGCTCAGCAGTAGTCCGAAAAAAGGATAGAGCAGCCCGGCGGCGACGGGGACCCCGACGGCATTGTAGATGAAGGCGAAGAAGAGGTTCTGGCGGATGTTGCGCATGGTGGCCTCGCTCAGCTTCCGGGCCCGGAGGATGCCGCGCAGATCCCCCTTGACCAGGGTGACCCCGGCGCTCTCCATGGCCACGTCGGTCCCGGTCCCCATGGCGATGCCGACCTCGGCCTGGGCAAGGGCCGGGGCGTCGTTGATGCCGTCGCCGGCCATGGCGACCTTGCGCCCCTGCTCCTGCAGGGCCTTGACGGCCTCGGCCTTGCGGTCGGGGAGGACCTCGGCCTCCACCCGGTCCAGGCCGAGCTTCTCCGCCACGGCCAGGGCGGTGATGCGATTGTCACCGGTGATCATGACGATCTGGAGCCCCTCCTGCTGGAGACTCCTGATCGCCTCGGGGGTGGTCTCCTTGATGGGGTCGGCCACCCCCAGAAGGCCGATGACCTTCCCGTCGGCCGAGACGTACATGACGGTCTGCCCTTCGCCCTGGAGTTTCTCGGCCCGCTCGCCCAGCCTTCCAGGATCGATGCCCTTCTCCTCCATGAGCGCCCGGTTGCCAAGGCCGATCCGCCTCCCCCCGACCTTCCCGGTCACCCCCTTGCCGGTCAGGGACTCGAAGCCTTCGGCCTCCACGAGATCGACGCCCCTCTCCCGGGCTCCTTCGACGATGGCGGCCGCCAGGGGATGTTCGCTCCCCCTCTCGAGGCTGCCGGCCAGGTGGAGAAGCTCCTTTTCGCTCATCGTCTCCGCGGGCTCCACGGAAACCAGCCGTGGCTTCCCTTCGGTGAGGGTTCCCGTCTTGTCGACCACCAGGGTGTCGACCTGACGCATGATCTCGATCGCCTCGGCGCTCTTGAACAGAACCCCGAGGGTCGCTCCCTTGGCGCTAGCCACCAAGATCGACATGGGAGTGGCCAGCCCCAGGGCGCAGGGACAGGCGATGATGAGAACGGCCACGGCGTTGACCAGGGCGTGGGCCATTCTCGGCTCGGGCCCCCAGAGGCTCCAGACCACAAATGTCAGGGCGGCGGCCCCGAGCACCGCTGGGACGAAATACCCCGCCACCACGTCGGCGAGTCTCTGGATCGGTGCCCGGCTGCGCTGGGCCTCGGCCACCATCTGGACGATCCGGGCCAGCAGGGTTTCGGATCCGACCCGCTCGGCCTCCATCACCAGGGAGCCGGTCCCGTTGACGGTGGCGCCGATGAGGCGGTCCCCTTTCCCCTTCTCCACGGGCACCGGCTCTCCCGAGACCATCGACTCATCGACGAAACTCCCTCCCTCGAGAACGACGCCATCCACCGGGACCTTCTCCCCGGGGCGGATGCGCAGCCTGTCCCCCGGCTTGACCCGCTCGAGGGGGACATCCTCCTCGGAGCCGTCCTCCTGAAGGAGCCGGGCGGTCTTGGGAGCCATGCCGAGCAGAAAGCGGATGGCGGCGCCGGTTCTGCTGCGCGCCTTGAGTTCCAGGACCTGCCCGAGAAGAACGAGGGTGACGATGACGGCGGTAGCCTCGAAATAGACCGGCACCTCCCCCTGCGCCCCCCTGAAGGCGCGGGGGAAGATCTCCGGAAAGAGGGTGGCGACGACGCTGTAGAGATAGGCGACCCCTGTGCCCAGACCGATCAGGGTGAACATGTTGAGACTGCGACGGACCAGGGACAACCATCCCCTGACGAAAAAGGGCCAGCCCCCCCACAGGACGACCGGGGTGGCGAAGCCGAACTCGATCCAGGTGCGGGCGGCCTTCGAGCCCAGCTTCTCCAGTGGAATTCCCACCATCGGCCCCATGGCCAGGGTCAAAACGGGCAAGGAGAGGGCCAGGCTCACCCAGAACCTGCGGCGCATGCCTTGATATTCCTCCCCATCCTCCTCGTCGGCCGAGATGGCCCTGGGCTCCAGGTCCATCCCGCAGATGGGGCAGGAACCGGGCCCCTCCTGAACCACCTCGGGGTGCATGGGGCAGGTATACTCCCCGCCCCTTCCCTCCTCCTTCGTCTTCCCTTTGCTCCCGGGGGAGAGGAAGGTCTCCGGGTCGGCCGCAAATTTCTCACGGCATGTCTCGGAGCAGAAGTGGAAGACCTCTCCCCGGTGCTCCTCCGAGGCCACCGCCCTGTCAGGGTCGACCTTCATGCCACAGACGGGATCTTTCATCCTCACCTCCCTGGCTGCCTGCCTGCCGATTCGAGCGTGTACCCTTCTCCCCTCGAGGTCCCCAGGGAACGCCACATCCATCAGGGGTTCCCTGGCCCAAAAAAAAGAAGAGGGCAACGGATACCCGGGGCCCTCTTCTCGTCATGACGGGAGTCCAGCCCGGGCTACTGGACGGTGTAGGTGAACTGGAACTGCCGGCTCCGGCCGTCCTTGAGCTTGGAGCCGATCTCGAGCTTGTACTCTCCCTTGGCCTTGAGGGGGATATCGGCGCCGAAGTGCCCCTGCATCCCCATCAGCTTGACGGGCTTGGCGGTCTTGCCGCCGGGGCCGGTGACCTTCACGGCCACGGTCCCCTCCTCGACGGGCTCGCCGCTGGAGGTATCGACGAACATCACCATGAAGTGGTGGGTGAAATCCATCTTCATCTTGGCCATCTGGGCGCTGACATCCTTGAGGTGGACCATCGCCTCGATCCCGTCGACCTCCTGCTCGCCGAGCATGATCATGTC
>JBFHXN010000334.1:0-3675 GCA_041598955.1 Desulfuromonadales bacterium
CCTGGAATCCAAGGGATGTAAGGGGCTGATTGAATGGACAATGGAGGGCACGAAATCGTTCCAAGAGGACAGGGAGCAAATCGGAAGAGTAACAAAAGTTTATTTGTTGTCCAGGAAAGAAAAAAAGGGCGGTCCGAAGACCGCCCTTTGGCATTGCTGGTGGATCGATCAGGCCCCGCCGGCCGCGCTGACGACGGGCTCGGGCTTGAGGGAGGCCTTGGCCAGCTCCCGGTTGAGCCGGGCGATGAACTTGACCTTGATCCCCTTGGGGCAGGCGGCTTCGCACTCGTAGTGGTTGGTGCAGTTGCCGAAGCCTTCCTGGTCCATCTGCTCGATCATCGCCTTGACTCGGCGGGCTGCTTCGACCTCGCCCTGGGGGAGAAGCCCCAGGTGGGAGACCTTGGCGGCGACGAAGAGCATGGCCGAGGCGTTGGGGCATGCGGCCACGCAGGCGCCGCAGCCGATGCAGGCGGCCGCGTCCATCGACTCGTCGGCCTTCTCCTTGGAGATGAGGATGGCGTTGCCGTCGGGCACCCCGCCGGTGTGGGCGGAGGTGTAGCCGTAGGACTGGATGATGCGCTCGAAGGCGCTCCGGTCGACCTGCAGGTCCTTGAGGATGGGGAAGGCCTTGGCCCTCCAGGGCTCGATGAAGACGCTGTCGCCGTCCTTGAACTTGCGCATGTGGAGCTGGCAGACGGTGATCTGCTCGTCAGGGCCGTGGGCGATGCCGTTGATCACCTGGGAGCACATGCCGCAGATCCCTTCGCGACAGTCGTGGTCGAAGACGATGGGGGATTTGCCGGTCTTGATCAGCTCTTCGTTGACCTCGTCGAGCATCTCGAGAAACGACATGTCGGGGCTGACGTTCTTCGCCTCGTAGCGCTCGAGCTTCCCCTTGTCCTTGGCGCTCTTCTGGCGCCACACATAGAGAGTCAGATTCATAGTTCCGCTCATTATTTGTAGCTCCTCACGGCCAGATGGACGTTGTCGAATTTCAGGGGCTCCTTGTGCAGCTCCGGCTCCTTGCCGGCCCCCTTGAATTCCCAGGCTCCGACGTAGGTGAAGTTCTCGTCGTCGCGCATGGCTTCCCCGTCCTCGGTCTGATGCTCGACGCGGAAGTGGCCACCACAGGACTCCTCGCGATGCAGGGCGTCCTTGGCCAGGATCTCTGCGAATTCGAGGAAGTCGGCGAGCCGCCCGGCGTTCTCCAGCTGCTGGTTGACTTCTTCGTTGGTGCCGGTGACGTTGACGTTCTTCCAGAACTCCTCGCGGATCTCAGGGATGCGCTTGAGGGCCGTCTTGAGGCTCTGCTCGCTGCGGGCCATCCCGACGTTCTCCCACATGACCTTGCCCAACTCGCGGTGGAGCTCGGAAACGGTCTTTTTCCCCTTGATGGAGAGGAGCTTGTCGATCTGGGCCTTGACCTCTTCCCGGGATTTCTGGAACTCGGGATGCTCGGCGGTGACGACTCCCGGCTTCACCGTGGCGAGGTAGCCGCCGATGGTGTAGGGGATGACGAAGTAGCCGTCGGCCAGGCCCTGCATCAGGGCCGAGGCCCCGAGGCGGTTGGCGCCGTGCACCGAGAAGTTGGCCTCGCCCAGCACGAAGAGGCCCGGGACGTTGCTCATGCAGTTGTAGTCGACCCAGAGCCCGCCCATGGAGTAGTGGGGGGCGGGGTAGATGCGCATCGGCTGCTGGTAGGCGTTCTCGTCGGTGATCTTCTCGTACATCTGGAAGAGGTTGCCGTAGCGCTCGCGGATCTTGTCCTCCCCGACGCGGTTGATGGCGGAGGAGAAGTCGAGATAGACGCCGCGCTTGCCGGGGCCGACGCCGCGCTCGTCGTCGCACTGCTCCTTGGCGGCGCGGGAGGCGATGTCGCGGGGGGCGAGGTTGCCGAAGGAGGGGTACTTGCGCTCCAGGTAGTAGTCGCGGTCCTCCTCGGGGATCTGGGAAGCGGGCTTGCCGCAGTCCTCCTTCTTCTTGGGCACCCAGCAGCGGCCGTCGTTGCGCAGCGACTCGGACATCAGGGTCAGCTTCGACTGATGGTCCCCGGTCTGGGGGATGCAGGTGGGGTGGATCTGGGTGTAGCAGGGGTTGGCCATGAAGGCGCCCTTGCGGGCGGCCTTCCAGACGGCGGTCACGCTGCAGCCCATGGCGTTGGTGGAGAGGTAGAAGACGTTGACGTAGCCGCCGGTGGCCAGAACCACGGCGTCGCCCCAGTAGGACTCGATCTCGCCGGTGACGAGGTTGCGGCAGGTGATCCCCTTGGCCACGCCGTCGACGACGACGAGGTCGAGCATCTCGCGGCGCTCGAAGAGTTTCACGCTGCCGGCCTTGACCTGGCGGGCGAGGGCCTGGTAAGCGCCGATCAGAAGCTGCTGGCCCGTCTGGCCCCGAGCATAGAAGGTCCGGGAGACCTGGGCGCCGCCGAAGGAGCGGTTGTCGAGGTAGCCGGCGTAGTCGCGGGCGAAGGGTACGCCCTGAGCCACGCACTGGTCGATGATGTTGTTGGAGACCTGGGCGAGGCGCCAGACGTCGGCTTCACGGGCGCGGAAGTCCCCCCCCTTGATGGTGTCGTAGAAGAGGCGGTAGATGCTGTCGCCGTCGTTGGGGTAGTTCTTGGCGGCGTTGATGCCGCCCTGGGCGGCGATGGAGTGGGCCCGCCGAGAGCTGTCCTGGTAGCAGAAGGCTTCGACGTTGTAGCCGAGCTCCCCCAGGGAGGCAGCTGCGGCGCCGCCGGCCAGGCCGGTGCCGACCACCAGCACCTTGTATTTGCGCTTGTTGGCGGGATTGACCAGCTTCAGGTCGAAGCGGTGCTTATCCCACGACTTTTCGATAGGTCCGGTAGGACATTTGCCGTCGAGTATCACGTTGATTCCCCCTGTAGCCTAAATATTGATGATGCCCATGAGGATCACGACCGGTACGGCCGCGAACCCGAGCGCCAGGACGAACGCCACCACCTTGCCGACCAGCCCGAACTTGGGCAGCAGCCGCTCGGTGGTCAGGCCCAGGGACTGGAGCCAGCTGGCCGTCCCGTGGCTGAGGTGGAGCAGCAGGAAGACCAACGCCACGAGGTAGGCCACGGAGATGTAGAGCTGGTTGAAGCTCAGCACCACCATCTTGAAGACGTCGGGGCGCCCCAGGGTGTCGACGTTGCCGGCGACCCCGGCGGAGATTTCCGGGTTGGTCCAGTGCAGGGTGAAGTGGGCCAGGTGGTAGAGGATGAAGGCGAGAAGGACCAGGCCGCTGTAGATCATGGTGCGGGCGGAAATCCCCGTCTTCAGGTTGGTCTTCTGCGCGTAGGCCACCGGCCGCGCCGCGCTGTTCTCCATCGTCAGGGTGAACCCGAACCAGAGATGGAGGGCCAGGATGGCCGCCATCGCGGCCCGGAAGGCCCAGAGAGCCGGCGGGAAGACCCGCAGGTGTTCGGCGTAGGCGTTAATGCCGTCGGCGCCGAAGAAAATGGTGGTGTTGCCTGCCACGTGGGCGATGACGAAGAGGAGCATGAACAGCCCCGTCAGGCCCATGATGTACTTTCTCCCTACTGACGTTTGATACCATCGCATACCATCATCCCTCGTAAAGAAAGAGTTGAAAAACCGGCGGCCATGATAGCAGGATAAAATTTTTTGACAACCCCCTGTTTGCAGAAATTTGTATACAGCATACAAA
>JBFHXN010000335.1:0-3673 GCA_041598955.1 Desulfuromonadales bacterium
CTTCCCCCGCACCTCGATGATGGCCTCGTCGGAGAGCTTGCGGAAGGTGCGGGAGAGGGTCTCGCTCACCGTGCCCAGGCGGCTGGCGAGCTGGGTTTGGGAGATGGGCAGAACGACGGAGTCGGCGCCGTCTCCCGCCAGGTCGAGAAGGTAGTGGGCCAGGCGGGCCGGCACATCCTTGAAGGTGAGCTCCTCGATCTGGGTGGCGACCTGGCGCAGGAACCGGGAGAGGCCGCCGATCATGTTGATGGCGATCTGGGAATGCTCCCGCAGCAGGGCCAGGAATTCCCTGCGGGGGAAGAAGACCCGCCGCGACTTCTCCAGGGGCTCGGCAAAGGCGGGGTAGAGCCCGTCGCCGAAAATGGCCGCCTCGGCGAAGCTCCCCCCCGGCGGGACGATGTGGAGGATGCGCTCCTTCCCCTCGGGGGAGAGCTTGTAGATCTTGACCTTGCCGGAGCAGACCAGGTAGAAGCCGAGGGCCTGCTCTCCCTGGGAGAAGAGGAGCTCCCCCCTCTCGACATCCCGGGGGCGGGCGACCCCTTCGAGCTTGGCGAGGTCGTCTTCGGAGGCCCCGGAAAAAAGGGGGCAGCGGCTGATGCAGGCTCGGATTTCCATGGGGTGGGAGTCTAGCAGAAGGGAGGGTTGGGGACAACGATTTTTGGACCCCTCAGGGGGAAGAGGCCGGGGGAGCAAGAATCGGGTTGAACCCCGGCGGCCGAGGGGGCATCATGGGACCATGAAACAAAAGACCGAACAGAACGACACCATGGACCGGGATTACCGGAGAATCGAAGAGGCCATCCGCTACCTGGATGAGAACTTCCGCCGGCAGCCCGAACTGCGGGAGATCGCCGACCGGATCGGGCTGAGCGAGTACCACTTCCAGCGCCTCTTCCGCCGCTGGGCGGGGGTGAGCCCCAAGCGCTTTTTGCAGTTTCTCACCGCCGGCTACGCCAGGGAACTTCTGCGCTCCTCCCGCAGCGTCCTCGACGCCGCCTTCGAAGCGGGCCTCTCGGGGGCCGGCAGGCTCCACGACCTCACCGTCAACGTCCACGCCGCCACCCCCGGCGAACTCAAGCACCGGGGGGCCGGGCTCACCATCCGCTACGGCTTCCACCCGAGCCCCTTCGGCACCTCTCTTCTCGCCACCACCCCCCGGGGAATCTGCGCCCTCTTCTTTCTCGAGGGGGACGACCGGGAGGGAGCCCTCGGAGAACTGCGGGGCCTCTGGGAGGAGGCGCAGCTCCTTCAGGACCAGGAGGGGACGGCCCCCCTGGCCGAGGCGGTCTTCTCGACGGACCCTCGCAGGAAGCACCTGACCCTCTTTCTCCAGGGGACCAATTTCCAGATCAAGGTCTGGGAAGCCCTGCTGCGCCTCCCTCCGGGCACGGCGGCCACCTACGGCCAACTGGCCGGGCGGGTGGGCGCTCCCGGCGCCGCCCGGGCCGTCGGCAGAGCCGTGGGGAGCAACCCCGTCTCCTTCCTCATCCCCTGCCACAGGATCATCCGCCAAAGCGGCATTCTGGGGGAGTACCGCTGGGGATCGGCCCGCAAGAAGGCGATCCTGGGGTGGGAGGCGGCGCGGTTCCTGGGAGAGGAGGAATGAACATGGCACCGGGACCGGCGAAGTTGCTCTTTCTATCCTGCATGGATCGGATTTGACTCTGCGACTCATCGCCGCCGCCGGCCCCCCCAACCACTCTCCCCCTTGCCTTTCCCCCCGCCGGCGTCCATAATCCAAAAGCTGAGTTCCGGGGAGGAGCCCCCTCCCCCATTCCCCGATGAAGGCGCCCCCCAGCCCATGAAAAAGCTCCTGCTGATCCTGCTCCCCCTCCTCGCCCTGGCCGCCGGCGCCTTTTTCCTGCTGCGGGGCGGCAATGCCGAAACCGCCTACCGCACCGCGGCGGTGGAGCGGGGGGACATCGTCTCGGCCGTCACCGCCACCGGCACCTTGAACGCCGTGACCACCGTGGAGGTCGGCACCCAGGTCTCCGGGACCATCTACAAGCTCCACGTCGACTTCAACAGCCCGGTAAAAAAAGACCAGGTCCTCGCCGAAATCGACCCGGCCCTCTTCCGGGCCCAGTTCGAACAGGCCCAGGGGAACCGGCAAAGCGCCCTGGCCAACCGGGAGAAGGCCCGGGTGGCCCTCCTCGACGCCGACCGCAGCCTCGAGCGCTACCGCAACCTCATCGCCGGGGGGGTCATTTCCCGCAGCGAATTCGACACCGTCGAGACCGCCCAGCTCAGCGCGGTGGCGGCCCTGCAGGCCGCCGATGCCGAGGTGCTCCGGAGCGAGGGGGCGCTGCTGCAGGCACGCACCAACCTGCGCTACACCGTCATCCGCTCCCCCGTCGACGGAGTGGTCATCTCCCGGGCCGTCGATGTGGGACAGACCGTGGCCGCCTCCTTCCAGACCCCCACCCTCTTCACCATCGCCGAGGACCTCACCCGGATGCAGATCGACACCAGCGTCGACGAGGCCGATATCGGCCGGGTCTCCGTGGGGCTCCCCGTCACCTTCACCGTCGATGCCTGGCCCGCCCAGACCTTCCGGGGGGAGGTGGCTCAGATCCGCTACGCCCCCATCCTCACCCAGAACGTGGTCACCTACAACGTGGTGATCACCGTCGCCAACCCCGAACTCAAGCTCCTGCCGGGGATGACCGCCAATGTCTCCATCGAGGTGGAGCGCCGGGAGAAGGTCCTGCGACTTCCCGCCGCGGCCCTGCGCTTCCGCCCCCGGGTCACCGGCGAACAGGGGTCCCCTCCCCCCCGGCGGGGAACTCCGGGCGAGCAGGTCTACCGCCTCGGCCCCAAAAAGGAGCCCCTCCCCCTGCCGGTGCGCACGGGCATCGGGGACGGCTCCTGGGTGGAACTGCTGGAGGGGGACCTCAAGGAGGGGGATCTGCTGATCACCGGCCAGACCGCCGCGGCCGGGCAGAACAGCGGACGGAGCGGTCCCTCGGGGCCCCGGTTCTGAAATGGTCGTCGAACTCTCCGACATCCGCCGGGAATACACCCTCGGCGAGCAGCGGGTCCTGGCCCTCCAGGGGGTCTCCTTCGGCGTGGAGCGGGGGGAATTCGTCGCCATCATGGGCTCCTCGGGGAGCGGCAAGTCGACCTGCATGAACATCATCGGATGCCTCGACCGCCCCACCTCGGGGCGCTACCGCCTCGACGGGGTCGACGTCTCCGCCCTCGATGGAGACGCCCTGGCCGCCATCCGCAACCGCAAAATCGGCTTCATCTTCCAGGGCTTCAACCTCCTTCCCCGCACCTCGGCCCTGGAAAACGTGGAACTCCCCCTCGTCTACGCCCAGGTCCCCGCCCGGGAGCGGCGCAGAAAGGCCCTCGAAGCCCTCGACCGGGTCGGGCTGGCCGACCGGGCCGGCCACACCAGCGCCCAGCTCTCCGGGGGCCAGCAGCAGCGGGTGGCCATCGCCCGGGCCCTGGTCAACGCCCCCGCCCTGATCCTCGCCGACGAACCCACCGGGAACCTCGACAGCGCCACCAGCGAGGAAATCATGGCCCTCTTCGGGGAGCTCAACGGGGAGGGGATCACCCTCATCATGGTCACCCACGAGCCCGACATCGCCGCCCACGCCCGGCGCACCCTCACCTTCCGCGACGGCCTGATCCTCACCGACCAGCGCGGAGACGGGGAGGCCCC
>JBFHXN010000336.1:0-3673 GCA_041598955.1 Desulfuromonadales bacterium
CCGCCCGCTCTGGAGAAGGGCCCGGGCCCGGCCGAGGGCGAAGCGGGCGTCGTCGAGGTAGCCCAGCTCCCGGCCGCGTGCCAGAGCCTTCTCGATCTGCTCTTCGCCGAACCCCTTGCGGCCGAGGCGCTCCCGCAGTTCGCCCTCGCTGCGGTCGCGCACGGCCAGAAGCCGCTGGGCGGCCAGCCAGGGGTCAGAAGCGCTCGATCGGGTCGTCATCCTTGGCCCCGGCCCCCTTGGCCCCTTCCCCCTCGGGCTGTCCCTTCTCGAAGTCCTCCCAGGAGAGGTCGGAGGTGGAGGAGATCCCGGAGACCTTGAGTTTGAAGTCGTCGGGGTTGGAGCTCTGCCGCACCGCCTCCTCGAAGGTGATGAGGTTCTTCTTGAAGAGGCTCAGCAGCGACTGGTCGAAGGTCTGCATGCCGTAGGCGACGAAGCCCTGCTGGATCGTGTCTCGCAGCAGCTTGGTCTTCTCCTCGTCGTCGATCAGCTCCCGGGTGCGCGCCGTGGAGACCATGACCTCCACCGCGGGAACCCGCCCCTTGCCGTCGATTTTCGGCACCAGGCGCTGGGAGACAACGGCCTTGAGCACGGAAGCGAGCTGTGTGCGGATCTGCCTCTGGTGGTGGGGGGGGAAAATGGAGATGATGCGGTTGATCGATTCGGGGGCGTCGATGGTGTGGAGGGTGGAGAGGACCAGGTGCCCGGTCTCTGCGGCATGCAGGGCCGTCTCGACGGTCTCCATGTCGCGCATCTCGCCGACCAGGATGACGTCGGGGTCCTGCCGCAGGGCGCTCTTGAGGGCGTTGGCGTAGTTCTCCGTGTCCTGCCCCACTTCCCTCTGGTTGACGAGGCTCTTCTTGTCCCGGTGGAGGTACTCGATGGGGTCCTCGATGGTGACGATGTGCACCGTGTTGTTTGCGTTGATGTAATCGATCATGGCGGCCAGGGTGGTCGATTTGCCCGAGCCGGTGGCCCCGGTGACCAGAACCAGTCCCCGCTGTTCGGCGGCGATCTTCTTGAGCACCGGAGGCAGGGTGAGATCGTCGAGACTCTTGATCTCGAAGGGAATGAGTCGAAAGACCATGGAGATGCTGCCGCGCTGGGCGAAGATGTTGGCCCGGAAGCGGCCGAGCCCCGGCACCCCGTAGGCCAGGTCGGCCTCGTGGGTCTCCTCGAATCGCTTTCTCTGGCGCTCGTTCATGATCGCCATGGCCATCTTGTCGATGATCTCGGAGGAGAGGCGAGGCCCCTTCGGAAGGGGGCGCAGCGCGCCGTTGATGCGGTAGACGGGGGGGAGACCGGCCTTGATGTGGATGTCGGAGGCCTTCGCCTTGACCGCCAGGCCGAGGATCTCGTTCAGCTCCATGGGCTAGGCCTCTTTGGCCGCCGCGGGGGCGGGCTGGAGGCCGTGGTGGGCGAGGACCTTCTCCTCGATGGCGGCGGCCGTCTCGGGATGCTCGCGCAAAAACTGCTTGGCGTTCTCGCGCCCCTGCCCGATGCGCTCCCCCGAGAAGGAATACCAGGCGCCGCTTTTCTCGACGACGTTGAGCTCGGCGCCGAGGTCGACCAGATCCCCCTCCCGGGAGATGCCGGTGCCGAACATGATGTCGAACTCGGCTTCCTTGAAGGGGGGGGCGACCTTGTTCTTGACCACCTTGACCCGGGTGCGGTTGCCGATGGAATTCTGCCCCTCCTTGAGGGCGGCGATGCGGCGGATGTCCATGCGCACCGAGGCGTAGAACTTGAGGGCGTTGCCGCCGGTGGTGGTCTCGGGGTTGCCGAACATGACGCCGATCTTCATGCGGATCTGGTTGATGAAGATGACGCAGCACTTGGAGCGGCTGATGGTGCCGGTGAGCTTGCGCAGGGCCTGGGACATGAGCCGGGCCTGGAGGCCGACGTGGGCGTCCCCCATCTCCCCCTCGATCTCCGCCTTGGGGACCAGGGCGGCCACCGAGTCGACGACCAGAACGTCGATGGCGCCGCTGCGCACAAGGGTCTCGGTGATCTCCAGGGCCTGCTCGCCGGTGTCGGGCTGGGAGACCAGCAGGTCGTCGGTCCGCACCCCGAGCTGACGGGCGTAGCGGATGTCGAGGGCGTGCTCGGCGTCGACGAAGGCGGCGATCCCCCCCTTCTTCTGGGCCTCGGAGACGATGTGCAGGGCGAGGGTGGTCTTGCCCGAAGACTCGGGGCCGTAGATCTCGACGATCCGGCCCCGGGGAACCCCGCCGACGCCCAGGGCGACGTCGAGGGAGATGGCCCCGGTGGAGATGGCTTCGATCCCCGGCAGGGCGGTGTCCTCGCCGAGGCGCATGATGCTCCCCTTGCCGAACTGTTTTTCAATCTGGCTGACCGCCAGGTCGATGGCCCGGGTGCGGTTGCTGTCTGCCATGGAAGCTCCTCCGAAAGGGTTAGAGATGAAGTCGGTCGGACCCGGGGCCGGCATCTCCCGGCGGGGGGCCGCCCGTGAGGGGGGCCCGCAGGCGGGGGGAGTGAACGGCTCCTCCGGGTTGCAGACGGCTTTCGTACAGGACCATCTCCCGAACCGGCAAGGGGCCGAGGGAGCGGGCCCGGAAGGACTCCAGGAGATTCCCGACGGGGGGGATCCGGTCCCGTGAGCGGCCCAGGGTCAGGTGCGGTGAGTAGGGGCGCCCTTCCGGAGGAAAGCCGATGGTCTCCAGCCCTTCCTCCAGGGAGCGGTGCAGGGCCTGAAGCCCCTGCTGCCCGGTGAGGCCAAGCCAGATCACCCGCGGGCGACCGGGGGAAGGGAAGGCTCCCGCCCCGCGCACCTCCAGCTGGAAGGGGGGAGTGGAGCCTCCTACGGATAGCATAACTTTCCCTATTGCTTCAAGGGCTTCTTCCGGAATCTCGCCGAAAAATCTCAGGGTCAGATGGATCGTCTCCGGGGCGCTCCAGCGCACTGCGGGGAGATGCCTGCCCAGTTCCCTCTGCACGGTGCGCACTTCCCTGCGGAGTTCCTCCTCGAGGGGGATGGCGAGAAAGGACCTAATCCCGGCCATGGGAGGGCTCCCGCTCCGCTGAGCAGAGGGGAAGAAGGACATGGAAGGCACTGCCGCCGCCGCCACCGGGGGTGCCGGGGCTCTCGACCCAGACAAGGCCGCCGTGGGCCTCAACCACCCCCTTGACCAGGGTCAGGCCGAGGCCGACCCCCTTGCCGCCGAAGCGGGTCTGGGAGGTGAAGTGGGAGGCGATGTCGCCGACCTCGTAGAACTTGTCGAAAATCCGCACCTGCTCCTCCGGTTCGATGCCGATGCCGGTGTCCCGCACGGTGACCTGGAGAAAGGGAACCCTGGGGGGGGAGGCGAAGAAGGCCGGGGCGAAGGGGCTCAGGGCGGGCTGCATGGAGGCCACGTCGGAGGGGCTGCGGCGGGCGCCTGCGATCTCGATGCCTCCTCCCTGGGGGGTGAACTTGACGGCGTTCTCCAGCAGGCGGTGGAAGGTCCTGCGCAGATGGTGGTAGTCCCCCAGCAGTTCCTCGGCCGTCGGCATTCCCCCCAGGGAGAGGGCCAGTCCCCGCTCCTGGAGAAGGGGCTGGAAATGGCTCCCCACCTCGCCGATCAGGGAAGTCAGATCGACCTTCTCCCGGGCCAGGTAAAGGCTCTGCGATTCCAGGCGGGCCATCACCAGCAGATCGTCGACGATCTCGTTGAGG
>JBFHXN010000337.1:0-3668 GCA_041598955.1 Desulfuromonadales bacterium
AGACCTGGCGGTAGAAATCGATGCCCCCCACGGAGAGGGCGCCGACGGTCTCCCCGTGGTAGGCCTCGGAGAGGGAGACGAAACGGGTCTTCTGGGGCTGCCCCGTCTGCTGCCAGTACTGAAAGCTCATCTTGAGGGCCGCTTCCACCGCCGAGGAGCCGTTGTCGGTGTAGAAGACCCGCTCGAGCCCCCGGGGGGCGAGGGTACTGAGGCGGGAGGCGAGCTCCACCGCCGGCTCGTGTGTGAAGCCGGCGAAGATGTGGTGGGAGATGCGGGCGGCCTGCTCGGTGAGGGCCCGGGTCAGCCGCGGGTGGCCGTGGCCGAAGAGGTTGACCCACCAGGAGGAGACCCCGTCGATGTAGCGCCGCCCATCCGTGTCGATGAGGTAGACCCCTTCCCCCCGGGCGACGGGGATGGGGGGGAGGAGTTCGTGATCCTTCTCCTGGGTGCAGGGGTGCCAGACGTGGCGCCGGTCGAGGCGCAGCAGCTCGCTCTTGTCCATGAGAAACCCCGTCAACTCTCGAGCCCGAGGGCGGTCAGCAGCCAGGGGAGGGTGGGGAGCTCTTCCAGAGCCCGGGCCAGGGCCGCCACCTTCTCCCGGTCGGTGCCGGCCACCCGGGGCAGAACCCCGAGCAGGTCGGCCGAGGCGAGGGAGGCCAGGGTGTGGGGAGCCGAGCGCTCCGCCGGATCGGGCCTCTCGGGCATTCCGTTGATGAGAAAGCCGGCCAGGGGGATCTCCATGGCCCGGGCGGCGAAGAGGGTGAGCAGGGTATGGTTGATGGTCCCCAGGCCGGGGCGGCAGACGGTGAGGAGGGGGAGGGCGAGCTCCCGGACCAGATCGGCGATCAGAAGGCCCCCGCTCACGGGGACCATGAGCCCTCCGGCCCCTTCCACCACGAGAAACCTGTGGCCTTCGGCCAGGGTCCGGGCCGCCTCGAGAATCCGTGAGGGGTCGATGCGCACTCCGGCCTCCTCGGCGGCCAGGGACGGGGCGAGGGGGGCCTGGAAGCGGTAGGGGGTGATCAGGTCATCGTCATCCTCGGATCCGGCGGCCCATTTGAGAAGGGCTCCGTCAGGACCGAGCCCCTTCGGGTCGTCGACTCCCGTCTCCAGCGGCTTCATCACCCCGACGTTGAGGTCCCGCTCCCGCAGAAAGTGCACGAGGGCGGCGGTGACCAGGGTCTTGCCCACCCCGGTGTCGGTTCCGGTGACGAAGAGTCCTCGGGGATGGCTCTCAGCAGGCATGGATGTCCACCTCGGCGTCCCGCAGCATCTGAAGGTCGGTGTCGCGGTCTCTTCCCTGGGTGGTCAGGTAGTTGCCGACCATGGTGCCGCTCGCCCCGGCAAGGAAGATCCAGGACTGGAACTCCCGCAGGTTGGATTCGCGACCGCCGCAGACGCTGATGCGGCGGTCGGGGAGGAGGTAGCGGAAAAGGGCGATGATCCGCAGGCAGTCCATGGGGGTCAGGTCGTGGCGCCCCTCCAGGGGGGTGCCGGGGACGGGGTTGAGAAAGTTGAGGGGAACCGAGTCGACGGAGAGTTCCCGCAGGGTGAAGGCGAGCTCGGCCCGCTGGGCGAGGGATTCCCCCAGGCCGAAGATCCCCCCGCAGCAGACTTTCATGCCGGCGGCCCGGGCGACGCGAACGGTTTCCACGTCCTCCTCGTAGCCATGGGTTGTGCAGATACTGGGGAAAAAGGAGCGGGCCGTCTCGAGGTTGTGGTGGTAGGTGGCGCAGCCCGCATCGGCCAGGGCACGGGCCGTGGTCTTATCGAGGATGCCGAGGGAGGCCGAGGGTTCGATGGGGGTGGTGGCGCGGATCTCGGCGATGGCGGCGAGGACGGCGTCGAGCTCGGCCCCGGGAGTGGGGCGGGTGCCGCTGGTGACGATGCCGTAGCAGCGGGAGCCCTCGGCGGCCGCCTGGCGGGCGCCGGCGACGATCTCGTCGCGGCTCTTGAGGGGATAGACCGGGGCGGCCGTGGCATGGTGGGCCGACTGGGCGCAAAAGGCGCAGTTTTCAGCACATCGGCCCGACTTGGCGTTGATGATGGAGCAGAGCTCGACGCGGGAGCCGAAATGGTGCTCCTTGATGCGATGGGCGCCGGCCAGCAGGGCGCTCAGCTCGGCTCCCCGGGCCTGAAGAACGGCCAGGGCCTCCTCTTCGGTCAAAGGGGCGCCCGCGAGGGCCTTGTCGGTGAGGTTTTGGGCCAGCTCGGCCATGGGAAGCTCCTTGTGCGGGGATTCCTGGAACGGGTGGGGATCAGGTTCTGCCCTGAAAATGATCGCCCGATTATAGGGAAACGGCTAGGATTGTCAACCCCTGGAAGGGCAGGGTTGACAATCGAAGGGGCGCAGCCGACCCGTCAAAATACCATCCTTGGAAATCAATTCACATATCGGGTTGACATCCACCCCCCGGCGATGATAAAAAGCTGTTCTATTTTCGTGGAGGGGATATGGGAATGATCAAGCAGCTGATCGGCAAGAAACTCAAGGCGACCCGACTCAGGAACGACATGACCATACAGGAGCTGGCCGAGGAGTCCCGGGTTTCCTCGAACATGATCTCCCGCATCGAACGGGGGCTGACCATCCCCTCGGTGGATATCCTCATGAAACTGGCCGGTGCCTTCGGCAAGAGCATCAACTATTTCGTCTCGGAGGCCGAGCGGGGAACCACCGTGGTGCACACCCCCCGGGGCAAGGGGGAGCCGATCTTCTTTTTCGAAGACAAACACCAGATCACCAGCCTCACCGAGGGGATCCGGGATCCCGGCTTCGCGGTCTTCTACGACACCCTGGAGAAGGGGTGCAACAGCGGGGAGGGGGGGATGGTCCACTCGGGAGACGAATTCGCCCTGGTTCTCGAAGGGCGCCTGGAGTTCGTCATCGAGGGGGATCGCTATCTGCTCGAGGTGGGGGACTCGCTCACCTTCAAGGCCTCCCAGGCCCACCGCTGGTGCAACGTTCACGACGGGCAGACCCTGGTCCTCTGGGTGGTCTCGCCGGCGCCCGATCTGTCGCACTGATGGTCGATTTTCACGCCCGGGTCCCCAAGGCCCGGGGAGAGGACACGCGGGGATGAAACTGAAGAAGATCATCGGCAAGAAGCTCAAGGCGATCCGCCTCAAATACGACCTCACCATCCAGGAACTCGCCGAGCGCTCGGGGGTCTCCTCCAACATGATTTCCCGGGTGGAGCGGGGGCTGACCATCCCCTCCGTCGACATCCTGCTCAAAATCGCCCGGGTCTTCAACAAGAGCATCAACTACTTCGTCGAGGAGGTGCGCAACACCCACGAAGTGGTCTTCACCTCTCCCGGCCGCCGGGACAAGACCGTCTACGAGGACGAGCGCAACATGCTCACCGAATCCTTCACCTCGGGGCTGCGGGATCCCCAGTTCACCTCCTTCTACTGCACGGTGAAGAAGGGGGGGAGCAGCGGGGTGCGGGAGATGTACCACCCGGGGGACGAGCTGATGGTGGTGCTCGAGGGGAGGCTCAAGGTCACCGTGGCCGAGGAGACCCATATTCTCAATCCCGGCGACAGCCTCTCCTTCAAATCCCACCTGCCTCACCGCTGGGACAATGTCGGAGAGGGGGACGCCCGGGTGGTCTGGACCCTCTCTCCCTTCACCACCATTTGAGAGAGTCGCGACCCTTCGGGAC
>JBFHXN010000338.1:0-3667 GCA_041598955.1 Desulfuromonadales bacterium
CCCGCGGCGAGACCCCGGGGGGAGGTGGCGGTCATCCAGCCCCGCACCTCCTCCACGAGCTCGGGCCGGCGGCGCACCGTATCGGGAGCGAAGAGCACCCCCTCGAAGGCTTCGGCCACCACGTCCCCGCCCCGGGCCTCCGCCTCCCGGGCCAGGGCGCTGCGGCGGGACTTCCCCGCCTCGTCGTCGGCCCCGGCCCGGGTCACCACGAAGCCGGCCGCCGCGATCCGGTCGGCATGGCGGTCGAGGAGGGAGAGGAGCACGTAGCCCCCCATCGACATGCCGAAGGCGGCCGCCCGTCCGATGCCGAGATGGTCGAGGAGGGCGACGAGGTCGGCGGCGTAGATCTCCATGGAGGCGGGGCCCTGCGGCGCTTCGCTCTCCCCGAAGCCGCGCAGGTCGGGGACGATCACCCGATAGCCGGCCGCGACGAGAGCCTCCTTCTGGGGCTCCCACATCCTCCGGCAGAGGGGATAGCCGTGAATGAGCAGAACCGCCGGACCGCTCCCTGCGTCGTCGTAGGCGAGGTTGATGCCGTTGATAAGGGCCCGCATCGCTCTTCTCCTTCCTTCAATGGGCCGCCGGAGGCCGGCGGCAGTTACAGGATTATAATCGGCGGCACGATAATTTGATCTTGACGACAGGTGTTCGGAAACCTTAAATTGCAATAACGGTGTTTTAGATTTTCGGGCTACAATTTTTTATGCTTTATTTTGCCTTTGGCTCTTGCCCGGCCGCATCAATCCGGTCATAATGCGTAGCGCATCAGCACGGGCCGGCCAGCGCCAAATATAGGTGCTTTTTTCGTAAAGAGCAAAGCCGGAGCAATCCGGTGACGCAAAGCCACGGGTCCACCGAAGCTTTCAGCCAAGGTGGACAGCCGGGCCGCCGAAGAAAGACAGATGACCCTTCCAGCCGAGACGACAGACAGCCCCCCAGCTGCAAGCCCACCGCCCCCACCGGGCATGGGCTTTTTCCGTTTGAGCCACCTGCCCGCAAGGAGACGTCCATGCTCTTCGAAGATCTGACCATCAAGAAGAAAGCCGCCATCATGGTGGTCCTGTTCCTGGCCAGCATCTCCTCCATCACCCTGGCCACCCTCTACCTCAACCGCGACAACATGCTCCGGGAGCGCCAGGACAAGACCCAGGCCCTGGTCGAGTCGGCCCACTCGACCCTCGCCTTCTATCACAACCTCGCCGCCAAGGGGGAGATCTCCCAGGAGGAGGCCAAGCAGAGGGCCATCGCAGCGGTCAAGGATCTGCGCTACGGCAAGGACGGCTACTTCTGGATCAACGACCTCGAGCCCCGCATGGTCATGCACCCCAACAACACCGACCTCAACGGCAAGCCCCTGGTCGACTACAAGGATCCCAACGGCAAGCAGCTCTTCGTCGAGATGGTACAGGTCGTCCGGAAAGACGGGGCCGGCTTCGTCCACTACGTCTGGAACAAGGGGGCCACCACCACCAAGGCGCCCAAGGTCTCCTACGTCAAGGGCTTCGCCCCCTGGGGCTGGATCATCGGCTCGGGGATCTACTTCGACGACGTCGGGGCCGACTTCGCCGCCAACGCTATTAAATTCTCCGGGATCATCCTATTCATTGTCACCGTCTTCGGGATCGTCGCCTACCTGCTCTCCCGCAGCATGTTCGTACCTCTCAACCATGCCCTCGCCGTCGCCAACCGGATGGCCACGGGGGATCTCGAAGGGGAGATCCGCCGGGGGGGGCGCGACGAGCCGGGTCAGCTGCTCACCGCCATGGGGAAGATGTCCCGCTCCATGAAAGACGCCACCCGCATCGCCCGGGAAATCGCCGACGGGAACCTGGCCGTTGAAATCCGGGAGCGTTCTGCCAAGGACGAGATGATGGCGGCCCTCAAGACCATGGCGACCCGCCTCGCCGAGGTGATGGGGGAGGTGCGCAGTTCCGCAGACAACGTCACCTCCGGAAGCCTCGCCCTCCACGACTCCTCCCAGCAGATGTCCCACGGGGCCACCCAGCAGGCCGCGGCCGCCGAGCAGGCCTCCTCCTCCATCGAGGAGATGACCGCCAACATCCGTCAGAACTCCGACAACGCCCTGCAGACGGAGAAGATCGCCATCCAGGCCGCCGGACAGGCCCGGGAAGGGGGTCAGGCCGTCGACGCGACGGTGGACGCCATGCGGCAGATCGTCGCCAAGATCCAGATCATCGAGGAGATCGCCCGGCAGACCAACCTGCTCGCCTTGAACGCCGCCATCGAGGCGGCCCGGGCCGGCGAACACGGCAAGGGGTTCGCCGTGGTGGCCGCCGAGGTTCGCAAGCTCGCCGAGCGCAGCCAGAGCGCCGCCTCCGAGATCAACTCCCTGTCGGCCACGAGCGTCGACGTGGCCGAGAAGGCCGGTTCACTGCTCACCGAGATGCTCCCGGGGATCCAGCGCACCGCCGAACTCGTGCAGGAGATCGCCGCCGCCAGCCGCGAGCAGGACGCCGGCGCCGAACAGATCGGCCGCGCCATCCAGCAGCTCGACCAGGTGATCCAGCAGAACGCCGCCTCCTCCGAGGAGATCTCCTCCACCGCCGAGCAGCTCTCCAGCCAGGCCGAACGCCTGCAGGGAATGATCGGCTTCTTCCGCCTCGGGCAGGTCGAAGCGGCCCTCCCCATGGCTCAGCCGGCGGCGCGCCCCCTGGTCCGCAACCTTCCCGGCCCCTCCGTCGCCCCCCGCAAGGGAGCCGACCTGGTCCTGGGGGATCCGGCCGACCGCAGGGACGAGGAGTTCGAGCGCTTCTAGCCAAAGAGACCGCTGCGCTCCAGGCCTCTCTCCCATGTGGAGGAGGCCTGGGGCCCCCTCCACCACTCCCCTTCTTGTGTCAACTCCCCGGCAAACACCCCGTCAATTCGCTGACAAGCGTCGTCAAAATGACATAAAAAGCCGTTTGATTTCGGTGGTTTATCTATTTTAATCTCTTCTGCCCCCCCACCATTTCCCTATCTTACCGATTAACAAAGACAATTCCCCTCCCCTTCTTAAGCCGACCCCCTTCCTCAAGATTTAGGCACGGGATATGCTTGTGCCCCACCGTAGCTTGGTATCCGGCATCGGTTGAAGCCCCCCGAGCACCATCAACCATCCGGAGAACACCACCAATGAGGCGGGGGTCGCCTCAGCTGCCAGGGCGGCCTCCATCTGTTTTCATTACCAGCCATCGTGCGAAGGAGGCAACATGAGAATCTGGAGGCGGGTTTCAGTCTGCGCTGTAGCGGTGCTGCTACTGATGATTCCGGCGCAGGGCGCGCTGGCGCTGTCGGTGTCGGGCCGCTCGAGCACCGTCCTGGAGTGGTTCGACGACCCCGACGAGGACACGGCCCTTCCCGTCTACGAGTACCTGCAGCTCAACCTGCGGGACATCGACGGCAAGGGGCTCGATTTTCGCGGCTACGGCCGCCTGGCCGATGACCTCAACGACGAGGTGAAGGTCTCCAGCGAGCTCTACTACGCCTACCTGGAGAAGCGCGACCTTCTCAACAACCTCGATCTGCGGCTCGGGCGCCAGTTCATCTCCACCACCGCCGGCGCCTCGGTCATGGACGGCCTGCGCCTCGACTACCGCGACCTGGGCCCCTTCGCCCTGGAGATCTTCGGCGGCGGCGACGTGGCCTACTACGAGGGGTACAACGCCAA
>JBFHXN010000339.1:0-3661 GCA_041598955.1 Desulfuromonadales bacterium
ACGGGCGGTGGGGGAGGTGGAGGGGGCGCAGGTGGTTTCTCCACGAACAGGGTTCCGAAGAGATCCCTCCGGACTCCGGGAAATTTCACCTTTTCCTTCTCCAGAAGCTCCAGCCGCACCGAGGGGCCGAAGGCGCTCCCCGTCTCTTTTCCCCGGGTCTCGGGGCGAGGCCGGGCCGACTGTTTCCCAGTCTGTGCCGGAACTCGCTCCTGGCGGGGGGAGGCAAAAATGGCGTAGGCGATGGCCGCGGCGAGCAGGGCGACCAGGACGAGCAGAAGCAGCTTCTGCCGGTTCATGGGGCCCCCGTCCTGAAGATGGTGGAGAGCCGGATCTTGAGATCGACCTGCCCGGCGACGGTTCCCACTCCCTGCAGGGCGATTTCGTCGATGGCCACGATCCGGGGGGACTGTTCCAGGGAAAAAACGAATTTCTTGAGCTGGCGATAATCGCCGGTCACGCTGAAATCGAGACCATAGCGCAGCAGAGGCTGCTTTTTAATCAACTTGGGGTCGTACTTGACCTGGGCGATGTTCAGCCCCGCCTGGCCGGCGAGGCCGAAGATCTCTCCGATCAGTTCGGTGAAGTCCTCCTGGGGCGGGATGGCCTGCCGGAAGGTCTCCAGATCACTTCGGCTGCGGCGGACATATTCCCCTGCGGTCCTGGGTGCCCCCGAACCGGGACCCTGGTGGCGCACCTGCTCCTGCTTCTGGATATAGGTCCGCTCGAGCTCCTCGAGGGCCGGCGCGAAGTACCGGGAGAGGGCCAGGTAGAGCGCCAGATTGAGGACCAGAAGCCCGCCGACCGCTATGGCGCCGGCCCGGCTGGCCGTCCAGGCCGCTAGGAGAAGGCTCCCCGCTCTCATCTCAGAAGACTCCCTTGAGAAGAATATTGAAACTCACCGCCTGGCGCTTCCGGCCCAGGGTGTCCGTGACCTCCTGGGTGCGCTGGTCGAGCAGGTAGACCTCGCGGAAATGGGGGGAGGCGATGGCCCGGTCCAGAAAGGTCCGAAGTTCCCCCACCCCCTTGGCCTGGCCTCCCAGCTTCAGGGTCTTGTCCTTGAATTCAGGTTGGATGGTCTGGATGGTCACCCCTTCGAAACTCACCTCTTCGAGATGATCGAGCAGGGCGGTCCAGCGGAAGCTGTCCCGCTCCAGGACCCCGTTGGCAAACTCTATCTCTGAGCGGAGATCCTTGAGCTCTTCAGGGCGGGCCTCGGGACCGGCCTCGGCCAGCTGGGCGCCGAGCTCCTGGTCGAGCTCGGCCAGGTGCGCTTTGACCCTTCTGCCATGGGCCATGTCCCGGAAGAAGAAGACGACATTGACCACCAGAAGAAGGGCCAGAAGGCCGCTCAGGGCGCCGTAAAAAGCCAGCAGGGCCCTGCGGTTGACATAGGTGCGGCTGGCCAGATTGAGGTTGAGTTTCATGGGCCCGTTCTCACATCATCCGCTCGGCGGCGCCGATGGCCGCCACGAGGGCAAAGGGCTGAGTCCGGGGGAGCTGGGTGCCGGGAGCGACCATCCGATCGAGCCGGGGATCGAGCAGGACAACCTCCCGCTCGAAAAGGGATTGCAGGGCCTGCTGCAGTGCCTCCCGCCCTTCCCGGTCGCAATGGAGGAAGACGGAGGCCCTGCGGAAGGCAGGCTGCCCTTCCCTCAGGCCGACCAGTGAACGGTTCACCTCGTGGAAGACGGTCGATGGATCCGAAGCGACATCCTTGACCCGGCAAAAGGCCAGGCGCCTCCCAGTGAAAAAGAGCAGGCTCAGAGACTCCCCCTCCACCCCGACCAGGATGAAATCCTCCCCCAGGTCGAGGCGGGGACGATAGAAGCTGTGCAGGTTCATGGAATGGAAATCGACCACGGAGGCTCCGTATCCGGCCCTCGACAGCAATGCCTCGTACTGCTCGAGGACCTTGCGGGAGATCAGGGAGACCACGATCCGGTAGAGTCCGGTTTCGGCACGCTCCATCACCTGGTAGTCGAGCCGGACATCCCTAGCCTCGTCGGGGAGGCTCCCCTTGAGCTGCCACTTGAGAATCTCAACCCCCTCCTCGTGAGTCTTGAAATCGGTCTCCGACTCGGTGAGCAGAACCCGCCCCACCCGGTCGGGAAGGGAGAGAGAGACCCTCTCCTCGCGGCCCGCCAGGGGATTGAGAAGCTCCTGAACGATCTCCACGAAACGCCCTTCGTCGAGGACGTTGGGCTCCCGGGGGGAGAAGGCGAACATCCCAGGACCGGGGACGAGGGCGCGCGCGCCCCGCAGCAGGGAACTTCGTCCGGCACGCCTTGTGGAGGCGGCATAGAGGCCCCCCGCGGTGATGTCAATTCCCAGGTAGGTTCTCCGCAGCACCTTACACCTTTTCCACGAAAGTCACGCGGTTGATTTCCCGCAGGGACGAAATCCCGAGAAAGACCTTCTCCAGGGCCGACTCCCGCAAAAAGTGGGTTCCCGTCACGTGGGCCACCTTCTTGAGTTGGGAAATGGGGGCGCGGGCCATGATCAGCTCCCGCAGTTCATCGTTGAGAGCGAGGAGTTCGACAATGGCGCTACGACCATGGAAACCAACACCGTGGCACTCGGAGCACCCCTCCCCTTCATAGAAGGTGAAGTCACGGTACTTCTCGTAATCGATCCCCGACTCCTCGAGGGTCTCCCGGTCGTACTTCACCGGCTTCTTGCAGTGATCGCAGATCTTGCGCACAAGGCGCTGCGCCAGGACTCAGTTGAGGCAGGAGACGAAGTTGTAGGGGTCGATCCCCATGTGGAGGAAGCGTCCGAGAACATCGAAGACGTTGTTGGCATGCACGGTGGTGAAGACCAAGTGGCCGGTAAGGGCCGACTGAACAGCGATCTGGGCGGTCTCCGGGTCGCGGATCTCGCCGACCATGATCTTGTCCGGGTCGTGGCGCAGCACCGAACGCAGCCCCCGGGCGAAGGTGAGCCCCTTCTTCTCGTTGACGGGAATCTGAACCACCCCCTTGACCTGGTACTCCACCGGGTCCTCGATGGTGATGATCTTGTCTTCCTCGTTGTTGATCTCCGTCAGGGCGGCGTAGAGGGTGGTGGTCTTGCCGCTCCCCGTCGGCCCCGTGACCAGCACCATCCCGTAGGGCTCGCGGATCATGCGACGGAAGCGGCCGATCTCCCGTTCGGGGAAGCCCAGAACCTCCAGGGTCAGCCCCTTGAGGTCGGCGGCGATCGATTCCTTGTCGAGGATACGGATGACCGCGTCTTCGCCGAAGATGCTCGGCATGATCGAAACCCGGAAGTCGATCGACTTCCCCCCCATCCGCACCTTGAAGCGGCCGTCCTGCGGAACCCGCCGCTCCGAGATGTCGAGCTCGCTCATGACCTTGATGCGCGAGATGATCGGCCCCTGGAAGCGCAGGTCGAGGGCCTCGGTGGCCTTGTAGAGGACACCGTCGATACGGTACTTGATCGTCACCCCGCTGTGGCTCGACTCGATGTGGATGTCGCTGGCCCGCTTGTTGAGAGCGTCGTAGAGGGTGGAGTCGATGAGCCGGATGATGGGGCTGGTGTCGGCGGTGAGTTTCTCGATGGAGAGGACTTCCTCCCCCTTGTCGGTCTCCTTGACCAGTTGGAGCTTGAAATCCTCGGAGACCTCCTTGAGAACCCGCTTGGACCCCTCGGTCCGCTCCAA
>JBFHXN010000340.1:0-3653 GCA_041598955.1 Desulfuromonadales bacterium
GGTGCCCAGAACTATACCCGGGCCGCCGCCGCCGTCAAGTGCCCTCCTGAGAGGCTTCCTTGCATTTGAGGGGGGTCCTGTTGTATATTCGAATTCGCATATAAAAGGAGGCAACCCATGGATCTGCTTTTTCTGCTCGGCATTCTCGTCGTCTGGTACGTGCTCAACCGCTGGGTTCTTCCCCGACTCGGCGTGCAGACCTGACTTTCCGACAGCTGCAGCCTTCCCGTGCGGAAGGCCGACAAGGAGGGGAAGGAGTCTCCCCCTTCCGAATGATAAAAAGAGAGCGGCCCAACCGGCCGCTCTCTTTTTTTATCCCCCAGGCTTCGGTCGCTCAGAGATAGGGGGAAAAGAGTTTGGCGAAGGCGTCCCTCAGCTTCAGGGGGAGGGGCCGCCCGTCCACCTCGGCCAGGGTGACCTCCGCCGCACGCTCCCGCACCTCCGAGAAGTGCAGGGCCAGCTTCCGGGAGAGATCCCGGTCAAAGACCTCCATGTTGAATTCGAAATTGAGGCGCAGGCTGCGGGGATCGAGATTGGCCGATCCGATGAGGGCATAGCTGTCATCGACCACCAGGAGTTTGCTGTGGACGAAGGGGGGAGCCTGGTAGTAGATCCGGCTGCCGTGCTGCAGCAGTTCCCAGAGATAGGCGCGGGTGGCCCAGCCGACGTAGGGAAGGTTGTTCTTCTCCGGAAGGATGATCTCCACCGACACGCCCCGAAGGGAGGTGGCGTTGATGGCCGTGACGATGGGACGGGTCGGTATGAAGTAGGGGGTCATGATCCGCACCGAATTCCGGGCGCAGTTGAGGGCCCCGATGATGAGCCACTGGAGCTTTTCGAAGTCCTCGTTGGGGCCGGCGCTGATCCCCCGGCAGAAGGCCTCGCCGGCCTTGGGCTGGGGAGCGGCTCCTCGTCTCTCGAGGGTCCGGCCGGTCACGAAGTGCCAGTCCTCGATGAAGGCGTCCTCCAGGTGCCCGACCACAGGGCCCTCCACCTGGAAATGGATGTCGACCACCCGCCTGGGATTGGAGAGATCGGCCGCGAGGTGGCGGTCCCCGATGTTCATTCCCCCGATAAACCCGACGGTCCCGTCGGCGACGAGGATCTTGCGGTGATTGCGCAGGTTGAAGTAGATCCCCCGGCCCGTGAGGGAGGGGGGGAGGAAGCGGGCGATCCGGATTCCCCTTTTGCGGAGCAGGCGCCTGACGGGGGGGAAGGAGTAGTGCTCGCCGAGGGCATCGACGAGCACCCGCACCTCCACTCCCCGGGCGGCGGCATCCCCCAGGGCGTCGACGAACTGCCGCCCGGTCCGGTCCGTGTCGAAGATATAGGTCGACAGCCAGAGGGATTGCCTGGCCCCGGCAATGGCCTGGAGCATGACCGGATAGACCTCTTCGCCGTTGTGCAGGGGAAGGATGCGGTTGCCGGGCACCAGGGGCCGGCGGGTGATCCGGTCGGAGAGATTGAGCAGGGAAGCGAAATTTTCGGCACGGAAGGGAAGGGTCGCGGTCAGCTCGGCCGACCATTCGCACAGAGGCGGGGTGGCGCAGGGCATCCCCTGGCCATGGGCCTGCCAGTCCCGGGCGCGGGTCCGGATGCGGTTGACGCCGAGCAGCCAGTAGAACCCGACCCCCACCCCCGGCAGGGCCAGGCAGACGACGATCCAGCCGAGGGCCGCCCGGGGGTCCCGCTTGTGGAGCAGGGCATGGCCGGCGGAAAGCAGCGCCGCGACGGTGAGGATGAACCAGAGAATGAGGTCGAGCAAGGCCCCTCCTGGGCAGGTTCAATGAAGTGCGGCAGAAATCCTTTCCTGAAACGACGGCAAATACTGGCGATTCCTTCCCTCTCCCTCCGGGGGAGGGCTCTTGAGCCTAGCGCAGATCGGTGGCACAGCGCGGGCAGGTGAGCATGCTGGTGGAAGGGACCTTGTGTCCGCAGGTGGGGCAATTGAACCAGTACCGGCAGTGACGGCACTGGGGCTCGGAGAGGCCCTGTTTCTTCTTGCACTTGGGGCACTGGCGATAGAGCTTCTTCTTTTCGATGTATTCGGGGAAGGAGAGTCCGCAGCGCTGACACTCCACGGCATCGCGCTTTCGGGTCTCGGCACCGCAGTTCGGCGCCGGGCAGACGAAGACCGTCTTGCAGCCGCTGCACCAGTATTTCCCCTTCTTCATCTCCTTGCAGACCGGACACTTATCCATGGCATTCCTCATTCTGACGGCTGAGCCCCCCCGCCGGCGGGGGGAGACAAAAAAACCGGGCCCCTCGGAGGGCCCGGTTCCGGTGGCTTCCCTTCCGGGGTGAATCAGTCGACCTTCTTGAAGGCGCTGGGTGCGGCTCCGCACACCTCGCAGGGGCCGTCGGGCTCCCCCTCCAGGGTGTTGCCGCAGACCTGGCAGACATAGTAATCGACGGCGGTATTTTTGCCCAGGCTGTCGAGGGCCTTCTGGTATAGAGCAGCATGGACCTTTTCGACGGCGTTGGCAAAATTGAAGCTGCGCAGGGCCTCCGTGAAGCCTTCCTTCGTGGCCTCCTCGATCATCCGCGGGTACATGCTTGTAAATTCGTGGGTTTCTCCGCCGACGGCTTCGCGAAGATTCTCCTTGGTGGACGCCACCTTGCCCAAAGCCCTCAGGTGGGCATGGGCATGGACGGTCTCAGCCTCTGCGGCGGCCCGGAAAAGCCTGGCGACCTGAGGATGGCCTTCCTGCTCGGCCTTCTTGGCAAAAGCGAGATAGGTACGGTTGGCCTGGGATTCCCCGGCAAAGGCCTCCAGAAGATTGGCTTCGGTCTTGCTCCCTGACAGCTTGGACATCTGTTCCGCTCCTTGTAAATGGGACCTGGATCTCCGGCGGAGCCGGCGAAAAAACAGGTTTTATTTTATCTTTCCTGCGTCCCTTGTCAACCGCCGGCAGAATACACCCGGCGCCCTTTCCTGCCAAGGAGATACCTTGCGGCTGAAGAAAGACCCCTTGGGCACAATAAAAAAGGGCGGGCCCGGAGGCCTGCCCTTTGGGGATTCCTGAAGATCGGGTGAATCAGAGCCCGGCCTGCTCCCGGGAGGCGCCCGCCTGGGCGGTGATCTGGGCCTCGTCCTTCTTGAGCACGAACTCGTAGCTCGCCTTGAGGCGCTTGGTGAAGAGGGCGCCGACAAAGAGGGCGCTGCCCATGGGGATCACGGCCCCTGCGGCCAGCCACTTGTTGCGGGCCTTGGTATCGACTTCGTCGGCCACCATGGTGTAGGCGACGGTTTCGAACCCCGGCTTCTCCACCACCACTTCGTAGCTCTCCCCGGCGCTCAGCTTGTAGGAGTAGTTGCAGGGGGTGACGCCGATGGCGTCGCCATCCACGTAGACGGTGGCCCCGGCGGGCTCGGAGAGCATGATCGCCTGATGGGCGCAGGCCGAGGTGAAGAGCAGGAGCATTATGGCGGCGACGAATCTGGTCATCATGGCTTCCCCTTGTGCTGAACCGGGTCTGTTGCGATGGCTTCCGGGGGTAAAACACATGCAAATGCCGGGCCAGTCCAGGCTCGTCCCTCCAGATTTCACTCCCCCTGAAAAACTCCCTCCCCCACCCTCCCGTCTGAAAAGGTCCCGCGATTCGCTAACCCTTCGGGATCACGGCCTCCGCTATCTTTCATTGGCGCAAAC
>JBFHXN010000341.1:0-3647 GCA_041598955.1 Desulfuromonadales bacterium
AAAGATGTTTGAGTTGGAGAAAAATATAAAAGAGGAATATATTATTGAAAAATTTGTATATAAAGATGCAATATTTCTTATAGTAAATGCCATAGGTTACAACGGAAGTATCCACCAGATTCCCCTTCCCTTTGTACTTGAGGATGGATTGTGGAAATTTACAAACAAATTTGCCTCAGATGACATCATCTTCGATTAGCTGCGTTATATTCCTCCCCTGTTCAACGGCAAGGGGCAAAACCCGGATGAGGTCGACACCTTTCTGGGCTACCAATTACCTACCCAAGTACAGACCGACCTGGCAGCGGGAACAAACCGTTACACAGTACACCTCTACTATGGAAGATCGGTGGAGCCAGGCACTTTCTCCGCCCATTTGAACAAGGAAGACATCTCCGCGAAGTTCTCTCCCCAACCGTTCACCGACGAGGAGGTGGAAATCCCTCTTCAGAAGGGGAGAAATGTTCTAGTGCTCTCGATCGAGGGGCAGAAGCCCAGCGGTCCATCCGCGACGGACAGGGATCGTCTGGTCTTCATCGTTCCCTGACCATCCCAGGCATTGGACAAATTTCCAGGAAAGCGAGACACACGGGAAGGAGGATTCCCCGGAAGTCGTTCGGGAGGAACAAATCGAACGTTGACACATTGTAGATACATGGCTATGCTGGCAGCAGATTTCAGCGAAGGAGACCGCCATGCTGGCAAAAGTACAGAAATGGGGGAACAGCCTCGCCCTGAGGCTCCCCAAAACCCTGGCCACGGAGGCCGATCTTCACCTCGACTCGGCCGTGGAGATCACCGTGCGCGACCACACGCTCGTCATCGAGCCGGTGCGCGAAAAAAAGGCCTACGACCTCGATGCGCTCCTCGCCGGAGTGACCCCCGGGAACCTCCACGGCGAAAAGGATTTCGGCCCCCCCGCCGGGCGGGAGGAGTGGTAGATGGCCTACGTTCCCGAGCGCGGCGACGTGGTCTGGCTCCACTTCGATCCCCAGGCGGGGCACGAGCAGGCCGGCCACCGTCTGGCCCTGGTCCTCTCGCCGAAGAAATACAACCGGGTCACCAGCCTCATGCTCTGCTGCCCCCTCACCACCGCCGTCAAGGGATACCCCTTCGAGGTGCGGACCGAGGTCCGCGGCACCCCGGGGGCCGCCCTGGCGGACCAGGTCAAGAGCCTCGACTGGCGGGCCCGTGGGGCTAGGAAGGAAGGGGCCGTCACTCCGGCGGTCCTCGACGAGATCCTGGCCAAGATCGAGACCCTTCTCTCCTGACGACGGGAAGAGGCCCCTCTCCCTTGGTCAGGCCTGCCCTTTCGTCCCCCCTTGGAAAGCCGCTTTTCCATTTGCTATGATAGAGCGTCCGGCAATACCCACCCGTTCCAAGGGAGAGTTTCCATGAGCCGACTTGCCAAAGACAACATCCTGGCCCTGAGCATCTCCGAACGCATTCAGCTCGTCGAGGACATCTGGGACAGCATCGCCAAGGCCCCCGAATCCCTTCCCTTGACCGAAGAGCAGAAGGCGGAGCTGGACTGGCGCCTGGAGGCCTATCGCAAAGATGCCGATGCGGGGGCGCCCTGGGGTGTCGTGCGCGAGCGGATCAGGGGCCGCAAGTGACTCGCGACCTGGTGGTCCGCCCCGAGGCCGAGGCGGACATGGGTGACGCCTTCAAGTGGTACGAGGAGCGCGTCCCCGGCCTAGGCTCCGATTTCCTTCTGAACATCGACGCCGCCTTCCACGCCATTCTCCGCCACCCCCAACAGTTTCCGCTCGTGCACAAAAATCTGCGCCGCGCCCTGATCCGGCGATTCCCCTATCAGGTGTTCTTCCTGATCGAGGACCGTCGCATCGTCGTTCTCGCCGTCTTCCATGCCCGGCGCAGCCCGAATCGCTGGCAGAGAAGATCTGGTTAACCCCTCCTTTTTCCTCCCCGCCTGATTGGCACCACCGCACCCACACTCCCTCGAACAGCAGGGACCGATCCGCGATATCCCGGCCTGACCATCGAGGAGACCGCCCCCTTCCCCTCCCACCTTTCGACCCGGGAGAGACGCGTCCTACGGCGCCGGCGCCTGCGCCGAGAGGGTGATCGCCTCGAGCACCGGCTTGCTCTTTGCCCAATCCCCGGGGAGGGCCACCTGCAGCGCCACGGCGAACTGGTCCGGGTCGTCCAGGAACTCGATCAGGGTAAAGCGGTAGAAGTAGCGCGAGAGGTTCTTCTTCCCGGCGTAGACCACGCTGGTGAAGCTCCGGCGCCCCTGCTCAAGGCGCTGCTCGGCCTCGACCAGCTTGAAGCCGCTGCGCTTCGACCGCATGTCCTCGATCTGCCTCAGGTAGATGTCGCGGGGGGTGGTGGTCTCGGCTAGGTCGGTCTTCAGGAAGACGAAGACCCCCGTGTTCATCCTCTCGTCCCGGGAGAGGCACTGCAGGTCGTAGGGGTGATCCTCCGGGTTGGCGAACCACCCCTGCGGAAAGGTGAAGGCCATCGACCCGTAGGAGGTCTTGAAGGTCACCGGCGCCGCCTGGGAGGGACCGGGCAGGGAGAATCCGAGCAGGAGGAGCAGGGAGAGGATGGGGCGGAGGGCTTGGTACATGGGGGAACTCCTTTCCAAATCAATGGCTTCTATTGATCCAACGGCGGCAGAATCGCCTCGGGCCGAAACAGGGTGCGGACGTGATCCCCGTCTCCCGGTCGTCCAGTCCAGTCGGACCCGTAGGCCGCTCTGTTGCAGTGGGCAGAGGGGTGGGGATGGAAAATTCTCAATTGTCAGGGCTGATCCTCCGGCCCAGTGCACTCTTTCCATATCCCCATTTGTCATGCCTACCCCGAGCTGACCTAAAAATCCGCAATTCATTTTTACACCACAAAAGCATTTTTTTGAATTAGTTGTGGTGCAAAGGGATTAATCGGCAAACATCCGATAGAACGGCCCCTACCCCTCCACGGCCTCCCCCGCCACAACCGACCACAACAGAAAAGGGCCGCAACCTTGAAGGCTGCGGCCCTTTCATGTGCTGTTGGTGCCGAAGGGGAGACTCGTTTTTGGCCACCTAACTATTTGTTTTTATTATTCTTTTGGTCAGCCTGGGTGCGTGTTTTTACCTGGGAAATGCACCCTATCTGCACCCAAAATCCACCCATCAACAGGATCAGTCCAAATATCAAAATATCAACAACGTCCCCTTATCCGTCCCTAATCTTATGGGCGTCCCCTTGCCCTCCCCCAAAGCGAGAGGCTACCGGAATCCGGATAATCTGATCGCTATGGCGTACCTGATTACCGACAAGCTCAAATTTCCTCAACCCAATTGAAACAGCGAAGAGCCAATAACACTCCTACGCCTCTTTCTCCGACCTTGTGTCAGGTGAATTCTGTCTATGTGGAGCCTGTACCAAAACATGCGTGACGCGGCATGCCGAGGGTGATAAATGCTGGGTAGGATGTTAAATAATCGACAATGTTCGTTTAGTTGCATTCGGCCTTGCGACATATCTCATGACTTCAATAAATTAGGCCTCCAATAGTGATAAATCCTGCCAGACGTCTTCATAATTACCGGCGATTAAAAAACGCCATCCAGGGGGAAGGCCCAAAAACTTCAATACGTTTGGGCACCACTCAACTAAATGTTCTACATGCAAAGGTA
>JBFHXN010000342.1:0-3642 GCA_041598955.1 Desulfuromonadales bacterium
ACGATGAACAGCTCTGAGAAGACCCAGGCCCCCGCGGCGGCTCCCCCCAAGGCGCCGGCGGCTCCCGGTACGCAGGAGCCCCACAAGAACCTCGATTTCCTCCTCGACATCCCCCTGAACATCTCCGTGGAGGTCGGCCGCTCCCGGATGCTGATCAAGGACCTGCTGCAGATGAGGGAGGGAAACGTCATCGAGCTCGACAAGCTGGCCGGCGAGCCCCTCGACGTCTACGTCAACGCCCGGCTCATCGCCCGGGGGGAGGCGGTGCTGGTCAACGACAAGTTCGGCATCCGGCTCACCGACGTGGTGAGCCCCTCCGAGCGGATCGAGAAACTGGGGTAGAGAGCCGATGCGCCTCCTGATGCCGATTCTGCTGCTGTTGCTCCCCGCTCCGGCCTTTGCCGCCGCCGAGCCCTCCGGGGATCTCTTCACCGCCGCCCTGAAGCTGCTGGCCGGGCTGGTGGTGGTCCTGGGGCTGATGCTGCTGCTCTACGCCCTGAGCCGCAAGGGGCTCAAGTTCTTCCCCGGGGCCCGGGGGGGAGCCATCGAGGTCGTCGAGACCCGCTACCTGGGCCCCAAGAAAAGCATCTGCCTGGTGCGGGTGCGGGGGAGGGAGCTTTTGCTGGGTCTGGGGAGCGAGCGGGTGGAGCTGCTCTGCGCCCTGGAGGGGACGGAGCACGAGGGGTTCGAGTCGGCCCTGGAGAAGAGCCTGGAGGCCCGGCCATGAAGCGGATACTCCTTCTTCTCCCCCTGGCCCTGCTGATTCCCGCCGCGGCGGCCGCCCAGGGTCTGCCGACCCTCACCATCGGCATCGGGGAGGCCAACAACCCCGCCCAGGTTTCCACGGCCCTTCAGATCCTGATGATGCTCACCATCCTCTCGGTGGCGCCGGCCATTCTGCTCATGACCACCGCCTTCACCCGCATCGTGGTGGTCCTCTCCTTCGTCCGCCAGGCCCTGGGGACCCAGCAGATGCCCCCCAACCAGGTGATCATCGGGCTCGCCCTCTTTCTGACCTTCTTCATCATGGCCCCGGTCTGGAACAAGGTGAACGAGACGGCCCTCAAGCCCTACTTCGACCGCAAGATCAGCCAGAGCCAGGCGATGGAGCTGGCCGTGGGACCGCTTCGGGAGTTCATGTTCGAGCAGACCCGGGAGAAGGACCTGGAGCTGCTGCTGGGGATCGCCGGAGTGGCCGCCCCCGAGGACCGCAGCGAGGTGCCGACCCTCACCCTGATCCCCGCCTTCATGCTCTCGGAGCTCAAGCGGGCCTTCGAGATCGGCTTTCTCATCTACATCCCCTTCCTGGTCATCGACATGGTGGTCGCCTCGGTGCTGATGGCCATGGGGATGCTGATGCTCCCCCCGCCGATCATCTCCCTCCCTTTCAAGCTGCTCCTCTTCGTCCTGGTGGACGGATGGAGCCTGCTGGTCGGATCGCTGGTGCAGAGTTTTTATTGAGAGCCTTGGCTCGGCAGCCCGCAGGCGTATGTTTCGAACCATTTCCCTTCAAGGTTGCAGGCCCCCCCCCGAGGACGTCCCATGACCCCCGAATACGTCGTTGAAATAGGCCGCCGGGCCGTCGAAATGGTGCTGATGCTCTCGGCGCCGATGCTCCTCTTCGCCCTGCTGGTCGGCCTGCTGATCAGCATCTTCCAGGCCGCCACCCAGATCAACGAGCAGACCATGACCTTCGTGCCGAAGATCGTGGCGGTGCTGGTCTCCCTGCTGCTCTTCGCCCCCTGGATGATCCAGAAAATGGTGGCCTTCACCGCCGGGATCTTCGAGGCCGTCGCCACCCTGGGGGGCTGAGGGCGGCCATGGAGACGATCTCCCTTTCCCTCGCCAAGTTCCCCCTCTTCCTGGTCTGCGCCGCCCGGGTCGGCTCCCTGATGGCCACCCTCCCCATCTTCAGCGGGGGAACGACTCCGGCCCTGGTCCGGCTGGGGCTGGCGGTGACCATGGCCCTGGTGGTCTTTCCCGTGGCCGAGCCCTTTCTCCCCGCTGTGGCGCTGACCCCGGGGGGGCTCGGGCTGCTGGTGGCCAACGAGGCGCTGCTGGGGCTGATGGTCGGCTTCACCGCCCGCATCCTCTTCACCGCCGTCGAGCTGGGGGGGACCATCATCGGCTACCAGATGGGATTCTCCGCCGCCAACGTCTACGACCCCCAGAGCCAGCACCAGGTCTCCCTCATCGGACAGTTCCAGAACGTGCTTGCCATCCTGCTCTTTCTCGCCCTCGACGTTCACCACCTCTTCCTGCGGGCCATCGTCGACTCCTACAGGTTCCTCGCTCCCGGCGGGCTCGACCTGGCGGGGGGGGCCATCCCCTACCTGGTCGCTCTCTCGGGGGATATCTTCGTCCTGGGGGTCCGCTTCGCGGCGCCGGTCCTGGCGGTGCTCCTCCTCTCGGGGCTCGTGCTGGGGATTCTGGCCCGGGTCTTCCCCCAGCTCAACGTCTTCATGCTCTCCTTCCCCGTGAACATCGGGCTCTCCTTTCTTGTCATAGGTTTGACACTCAACCTCGCCCTCGCCCTGCTGGGGCGGGAGTTCGCTGGCCTGGAGGAACGCATCCGGGGCCTTTTCCTGGCCTTGTAGGGGGGGTCCGTGGCCGACGACCAGCAGCAGGAAAAAACAGAACAAGCCAGTCTCAAGCGGCGGGAGGACTTCCGGAAGAAGGGGCAGGTGGCCCAGAGCCGGGAGGTCCACACCGCCGCCCTGCTCACCGCCACCCTCGTCCTCTGGATCTTCTACGCCCCGGCCTTCTGGCGGGGGCTCCAGAACCTGACCCGGGGCTTCTTCGCCCAGGCGGGGAGTCTGGAGGTCACCCCCCAGTCGGTGCAGAACCTGGGGGCTTTCGTGGTTGGGGAGGTCGGCCTGCTGCTGGCTCCGGTGCTGATCCTGGTGCTGGTGGTCGGATTTTTCTCCAGCGTCTTGCAGATCGGATTTCTGGTGACGGGGGAACCCCTCAAACCCGACTTCTCCCGGCTCGATCCGGTGAAGGGGATGGGGCGCTTCTTCTCCCGCCGCTCCCTGGTGGAGGTGGTCAAGTCCCTGGCCAAGGTCCTGCTGATCGGCACGGTGGCCTATCGCACCGTCAAGGCCGAATTCGCCGGGGACCTGGTGCTGGTCGATCTCGAGGTCTCCCAGACCCTGGCCTACCTGGGAAAGGTGGCGGCCCTGGTGCTCTTCAAGACCTGCGGCCTGCTGGTGGCCCTGGCGGTTCTCGATTTCTTCTTCGTCCGCTGGGAGTTGGAACAGAAAATGAAGATGACCCGTCAGGACCAGAAGGAAGAGTACAAGGAGACCGAGGGGGACCCCTACCTCAAGTCCCGCATCCGCTCCCTTCAGGCCCAGATGGCGCGGCGCAGGATGATGAGCGAGGTTCCCAAGGCCGACGTGGTGATCACCAACCCCACCCATCTCTCCATCGCCATCTCCTACCGTCGGGAGAAGATGGCCGCCCCCCAGATCGTCGCCAAGGGGGCCGACCACCTCGCCCTGCGCATCCGGGAGATCGCCCGGGAGAGCGGAGTGCCGATGGTGGAGAACGTGCCGGTGGCCCGGGCCCTCTACCGCTCGGAGGTGGGGGAGGCCGTTCCGGAGGAGCTCTACAAGGCGGTGGCCGAAGTCCTCGCCTACG
>JBFHXN010000343.1:0-3642 GCA_041598955.1 Desulfuromonadales bacterium
AGCACGCCTACTACCTCGACTACCAGAACCGCCGCCCCGACTTTCTTCAGGCCTTTCTCGACCACCTGGTCAACTGGGACTTCGTCAACAGAAACCTCGGCTGAGAAGGCTCCTTTTCTTTCACGGCAAAGGCCGCGGGCGAAAGCTTCGCGGCCTTTTGCTGTTCAACTCTTACTCCCTCTGGCGCCCGCATTTCCAGCAGGCCCCGAACTGCCCCTCCAGGCGCTCGCCGCATCCCGGGCAGACCCAGGGGGTAGCCGGGCGTTCGCTCTCGGCGAGCCACTGGGCCAGGAGGCTGCTCGCCCGGGGCCAGGTCTCCTCGTCGATGACCCAGAGTTCCGGATAGCACTCGGTGAAGGGGATCTCCCCCAGGGCGGCGGAGAGCTCGGCGTTGCGCAGCAGGCAGGGGATCCCCTCCCTCTCCAGCAGCTCCCTCAGAAGCTCCGCCTGGGGCCTCTCCCAGGGGGAGAAGGTCTGGAGCTTTTTCATCCCTCGTCCCCCTTTCCAAGCACTTCGAAGGAGCGCTCCAGCCTGTTCCCCTGCTCGTCGACCAGGGTCAGGCGGTGCCAGCCCGGATCGACCAGCACCGCCTGCTGGTGAAAGGTGCGGGTGCTGCCGAGGTAGCCGTCGTCCAGGTGCCAGTAGAGGGTGCTGTCGGGCTCCCGGTGAACGGCCTCGAAGACCGTCCGGCTCATCCGGCCGTCGAGGTCGAGGGGGATATAGAGGCGGGTTCCGGCCATGGGATAGAGCAGGTCAATGGGGCCGGCGCCACCGGCGTCGGCCAGGGCACGGCAGTCGGGACGGAAGGAGGGGAGGGGGCGGTAGCCGGGGTGGCGTTTTCGGTAGTAGAACTCCTGGGCCGGGGGGAGGACGAACCATCCGCTGCTGCGCATTTTCGAGACCTCCTCGCAGCGGCCGTGGACCTGCCAGTTGCCGCCGGGGTCGAGATGGACCCGGCGGTGATAGGGGGTGATCTTCTCGAAGTGGCTCTCCCGGGGGACCCACTGGGGGACCGATTCGCAGTCGGCGGTGGCGAGATAGCCGTCGTCTCGGCAGACCTGCACCTCCTTCATCTGCGAAGTGGGGGGAGGGAACCACTCGGCGGCCGGCAGGAGGTTGAAGAGATCGAAGAGCAGCGGCGCGGCGGATGTATGCCCCGTCAGCCCGGCCACCCCCTCGCCGCTGGCGTTCCCGACCCAGACCCCCACCGTGTAGCGGGCCGTTGAGCCGATGGCCCAGCCGTCCCGCAGACCGTAGCTGGTGCCGGTCTTCCAGGCGATTTTCTGGGAGCTGCTGAAACTCTCCCAGTAGTCTTCGGCGCCGGGGCGGGTCACCTCCACCAGGGCCTCCAGGGTGAGCCAGGCGGCTGCGCGGCCGATTTCGGCGGGGCGGTCCGTTTCGCTCGACCCGGAGGAGAGAAGCTTCAGCCGCCGGTAGCGGTGCTCCGCCGCGGGCCGGGCATCCCGGGCCATGGCGGCCAGATTGGCATAGAGACCGCTGAGCTCCCAGAGGCTCCCCTCGGCTCCCCCCAGAATGAGGGTGAGCCCGTAGCCGTCGGGGGGACGGTGGAGGGTGGACATCCCCATCTGCCGCAGAAAGGCGTGGAAGCGCTCCACCCCGTAGTCCCGAAGCATCCGCACGGCCGGGATGTTGAGGGAGCGGGCCAGGGCGAGCCGGGCGGGGACGGCGCCGCGGTATCCGCGGTCGAAGTTTTCCGGAGAGTATCCGTTGTACTGGGTGGGGAGGTCGGGAACCAGGGTGGTGGGAAGGATCTCCCCCTCCTGGAGCATGGTGGCATAGAGCAGGGGTTTGAGGATGCTGCCGGTGCTGCGGGGGCTGCGGGCGAGGTCGATGGCGTAGCCGAGCTCCGCGGGGCCCTGGGGGGCGCTGTTGCCGACGTAGGCAAGGACCTCGAAGCTGCGGTTGTCGACGATGAGGGCGGCGGCGTTGTGGATGCCGGCCCGGGAGAGCTCCCGGCCGTGCCGGCGGACCACCTCGTCGGCCCGGCGCTGCAGGCCGGCGTCGAGGGTGCTCTCCAGGCGGTGCCCCTGGTCTTCGCTCCGCAGGGTGTCGAGGAGGTGGGGGGCGAGTCGGGGCATGGGGATCGGCTCGGCCGGAAGGGGTTCGAGCAGGGCGAGGCGCAGCTCCATCCCGTCGATCCGGCCCGCCTCGTGGAGACGCTTCAGGAGACGGTCCCGATTCTCCCTCAGGCTATCTCGGTTGCGACCCGGGTGGATCAGGGCGGGGCTGTTGGGCAGGACGGCGAGCAGGGAGCTCTCGGCCCAGGAGAGCCGGTCGGCGCTGCGGCCGAAGTAGCGCCAGGCGGCGGTCTCCAGGCCGACCACGTTGCCCCCGAAGGGAGCATGACCTGCGTAGAGGGCGAGGATTTCCTCCTTGGAATAGCGAAGCTCCAAACGCAGGGCGAGCAGGGCCTCGAGGGCCTTCTCGCCGTAGGTGCGCCGGGGGTTGCGCCGGGCGAGGCGGATCACCTGCATGGAGAGGGTGGAGCCTCCGCTCACCACCCTCCCCTGCCGCAGGTTGAGCCGAAGGGCCCGGGCCAGGGCCAGGGGATCGACGCCGGGATGGCTGTGGAAGCGGCGGTCCTCGAACTCCACGATGGCTGCGGCGAACTTCTCCGGCACCGCCCCGACCTGGGGAAAGCGCCACTGCTCGTCGGCGGCGATGGCCGCTCCGAGCAGGCGCCCCTCCCGGTCGAGGAGGATGGTGGAGAGGGGCTCCTCGAAGAGGGGCCCGGGCAGACAGAACCAGAAAGCGGTCAGAGCCGCCAGCCCCGACAGGGCCAGAAACCACCGCCGGCGGCCCTTGAGCCACTCCCTACTCACGGGCTCCCGCCTTGACCACCTCCACCCAGCCCCCCTTCACCCGCCCGTTCTGGGTGGCGTCGTACATGGCCTCCGCCCCCCAGCCCGGCAGGTAGTATCGACCGAGGAAGGAGGCGTTGAAGAGGGCGGTGAAGCTCTTCTCCTGCCGGGCCTTCAGGTTGAAGTAGGTGTAGAGCCGGTCGTCCCGGATGTCCTGGTAGTCGATCTCCGCCCGGGGAGCTTCCCCCTCGAAGCGGGGGTTGTGGATCTGCCACCCGGAGGGGACGATCTGGGAGAGGGCGATGTTCTGGAATTCCCGGTCGGTGAGGTTGCGCACCTTCACCTCGGCCACCAGGTCGGCCCCCTGCTCCAGACGCTCGGGACGGATCGCATTCCCCTTGGCGTCGAGGAAGCGGACCTCGACGGAAATTCCCTGGCGTGCGGCCTCCTCCTCGCCGGCCCTGGGGATCCCTTCGGAGGAGAGGGTCACGTAGAGGGTGCGGCCACCGGCATTTTTCAGGGTCACCTCGGCTCCGGCCTCGGGGAACCCCGTCAGCTCCCGGGAGAAGATCGGCTTGTCGGCGGTCACCTCCTGGGGCGCACCTCCCCCGATCCCGTAGGCGAATTTGAAGTTCTCTCCGCTGCCGCTCTGCTCCACGAACCGGGCCATGGCCATCAGGGCGAAGGAGACCGACTGGGTGCTCTGCCAGCGGTCGGCGGTGAGCTCGGAGGAGATCCGATCGGCCATCTCCTTGGCCTTCGCCTTCTCCTCCTGGAGCACCAGGGCGATCAGGAGCATGGAGCGGTCCCGCAGGCTCGA
>JBFHXN010000344.1:0-3640 GCA_041598955.1 Desulfuromonadales bacterium
CGCTTGACCCCGATGGAGACGTAGAAGAGGATGATGGCGGTCTGGAAGATGTTCATGCCGAGGAGCTTCTTGACCAGGTTTCTCTTGCCGATCATGGCGTAGAAACCGATCATCATCAGCACCACGTAGAGCCAGTAGTTGTATTTGGCGACGATCTCCGCCAGCAGCGTCTCCATGTCAGAGCCCCTCGTCCATCCGCCCCGCCGAACCGAGGTCCCAGTAGAGCGACACCATGATGTTCATCACCGTCAGGCCCACCCCCACCTCCACCAGGAAAATCCCCAGGGAGCGCCACTCCACCGGGTCGATGGGGATGATCCGCGCAAGGGCGCTGTAGTCGAGAAAGAGCCCCCCCAGCAGGGCGCAGAGCACGCCGGTTCCCACGAAGATGAAGGCCCCGGCATTGGCCATCCGGAGGTTGCTGCGCTCCGAGAGGTAGCCGATGGTGGTCTGAAGGTCGAAGGCGATGGCCATGAGGATGAAGGAGGACCCCAGAATGACCCCCCCCTGGAAACCTCCCCCGGGGCTGTAGTGGCCATGGACGATGACGTAGAGCCCGAAGAGCTGGATGAAGGGGATCATCAGGCGGGCGGGCATCTGGATGACGGGACTGTCCCCGGGTTTGCGGGTCCTGGCCCTCTCCTGAAGGGTCTTCATGGCTCCTCCCGGCGACGCAGCACCGCCACCACCGCCATGCCGGCGCAAAAGATGACGATGGTCTCGAACATGGTGTCGTACCCCCGGTAGTCGCCGAGGACTGCCGTCACGAGGTTCGGCACGTGGGTCTCCTTCACCGCGTTGGAGATGTAGTGGGGGGAGAGGTGGACGCTCGCCGGCGCCTGGGGATCGCCCCAGGATGGGAAGTCCTGGGTGCCGTAGAGGAGGATGGCTCCGGTGATGGCGGTGGCCAGCAGGGCGAGGGTCTTCAATCCTTGCTCCTTCGCGTGGTGCGGTAGATTGCGGCGATGAAGAGCACCGTGCTCACCCCCGCGCCGACCGTCGCCTCGGTGAAGGCGACGTCCACGGCCCCCATCTCCGCCCAGAGCAGGCACATGAGAAAGCTGTAGACGCCGAAGATGACCGCCGCGGAGAGCAGGTCACGCACGGTGATGACGGCCAGGGCGCAGAGGACCACGAGGACCAGAATGAGAAGGTCAAGCTGCCAGATCATCGCTTCTTCTCCCGGGCCCAGGGGGCCACGCCCGTCATCAGGGCCCCCTCGGTGAGGGCGTGACAGGCCGTGGGACTGGCCACGAAGACGAAGGCGGCGATGGCCAGCACCTTGAGGCTCACCAGCACCGAGGCCCATGAAAAATCGCCCAGGGCGTAGAGGGCCACCCCCATCAGAACCAGGACTGTCCCGAGGGTGTCCCCCTTTCCGGCGGCATGAAGGCGGGTGTAGAAGTCGGGGAAACGGAGGATCCCCAGGACCCCCACGGCAAAGATGAAGACTCCGGCTCCGATCAGGAGGGCAGCGACGAGGTTCATTCGGAAGGGGCTCCTTCCTCCGGAGCCTGCTCCGGCTCGAGGTAAACGGTACGCCGGTGCAGGAAATACTTGGTGGCCGCCAGAGTGGCGATGAAGTTGAGCAGGGCGTAGGCCAGGGCGATGTCGATGAACATCGCCAGGTTGCGGTGGATGAGTCCGATCAGCAGCAGCAGCACCGTGGTCTTGGTGCCGATGACGTTCCCCCCCAGGATGCGGTCGAGAACGGTGGGCCCCCCGATGACCCGCACCAGGCAGAGGAGCATCAGCAGGACGAGGACAATGGCGCAGACGAGGAAAAAGCGCTCCATCAGACCCCTCCCTCCAGAGCCCGTGCGATTCTCCGCTCCATCTCCCCGGGCAGATCGGCGGCCGAGGCGCGGGTCAGGGCGTAGACGGTGAACTCGTCGCCGTCGACGTTGACCGTGATGGTGCCGGGGGTGAGGGTGATCGACTGGGCGAAGGTGATCCGGGCGAAGGGGGTCTTGAGCTTGGTGTGAAACCGGATGAGCTTGGGCTCGATGAGCTCCAGCATCCGGGGGTGGAGGACGATGTAGGTCACCTGCAGATTGGCGACGAGGATCTGGTAGAAGAGCCAGGGGAGGTAGAGGAGCATCCCCCCGGCCTGGCGAAGACCGGCGATGCTCCCCTTGGGAAAGAGCAGCGGCGAGGAGAAATGGGCCACCAGGGCGCAGCAGATCAGGCCGAGGGTGAGGTGGAAGGGATCGAACATCCCCGAGAGGACGACCCAGAAGGCAAGCATGATGAAAAACGTGGCAACCTTGGCCATCTTTCCCACCCCGAACAAAGAATCAACCCGACAGGACTGTCGGAAGGGAACCCCTGGCGAGGACAGAACCCCGGAAAGAAATCCGGAGGCGCAGCCAGGCGCAGTCCCTGAAAAAGACCTCAACAGCTTCTAACATGCCTTGGCGAAAGGGTCAAGATCGATCCCGGGCCCCCCGGGTCATGCCCGGCAACCGGTGCCAAAGGGGTCTCGGTCAATTCCCGGCTTAACCAAACGCCGTTTTATCAACCGGGACAATAAACCACAATTCATCCTTCCCTGCAAGCAAATTCCCTCCCGGTCCCCTGTCTCTCCCTGTCCCGTACAGCCCCGCGGACAGTCCCTTCCCGAGGAGATGGGGACTCCCTGTCGGCTTGCCCTTCCCCGACCCCTGCTCTATAATTCCTCCCCACTTCATCGGTCCGCGAACCGCGGGCCCGGAAAGGACTCCCGATGGAACGGAAAGTCTGCGCTGCGGCCGTCCAGTTCAACATCACCCTCGGCGACGTGGAGGCCAATCTCGCCAAGGTCCGCTCGGCCCTGGCCCGCGTTCACGAGCGGGGCGCGAATCTGGCGGTGCTCCCGGAGATGTGGAGCAGCGGCTACGACTACAAGCGCCTGGCCACCCTCGCGGAGCAGACCCCCCGGGTCCTGGAGGAGCTCCTGGCCCTGAGCGCCCGGATGGAGATGGTCATCGTCGGCAGCCTCGCCGAGAAGGATGAGGGTTCGATCTACAACACCGCCTTCGTCCTCGACCGGGGGGAGCTTGCCGGCAAGTACCGCAAGCTCCACCTCTTCTCCACCATGGGGGAGGACCGCTTCCTGGCGAGCGGCAACGAGACCCTGGTGGTCCGCACCTCCATCGGCCGGCTCGGGGTGGCCATCTGCTACGATCTGCGCTTTCCGGAGCTCTTCCGCAAACTCGCCCTGGAGGGGGCCGAGATCCTCTGCATCCCCGCCGAGTGGCCCAAGCCCCGCCAGGAACACTGGCGAACCCTGCTGCGGGCCCGGGCCATCGAGAACCAGCTCTTCGTGGCCGCCGCCAACTGCTGCGGCCTTCAGGGAAAGCTCGACTTCTTCGGCATGAGCCTGCTCATCTCCCCCCGGGGGGAGATCCTGGCCGAGGGGGGGGAGACCGATACGGAGTTGACGGCCCACTTCGACTTCGAGGAGATGGCCACCTACCGCTTCCAGATCCCCTGTTTCCGCGACCGGCGCCCCGAGGTCTACGGCATCCTCTCCTGACCCGGGACTGGCTCCGCCCGGGTCCTGTCCCTGGCACCTCTGATCCCTCTTCCCCTGGTCCGGAATGAAAAGACCACAAAAAAAGCAGGCCCTCGGGCCTGCTTTTTTTCGTTTTCCCTCCCC
>JBFHXN010000345.1:0-3632 GCA_041598955.1 Desulfuromonadales bacterium
GTACTCTCTCCCCCGGATGGCTCAACAGTTGGGGAAAGGGTCTTTACCCTGAGGGGGACCGTACGGGGCCTCGAGAATCCAGGGGTCAGAATTGGGATGCTCCCGGCGCTAAGCGAAGGGGAAGAGTTCGCCTTCAACCAGCTCTCCACAAGCGGCCTCTCCGGCCCAAAGGAAATCCCCATCGAGGCCCTGGACTCCTCCGGGAGGAAGGTCCAGGCCACCCTCCACCTCACCTTCGAGCCGAGCTGGGCGGGGGTGGAGCTCAAGCCCGACAAGACGAGGGGCCCGAGCCCCCTGGAGGTGCTCTTCGAAACCGAGTCCTTTCTGGGCACGGACAATCCACTTGTCTCCTCTGCCCTCTCCTGCAGCGGCCCAGGCCGCGCCCTGGTCGAGCAAAGCTCGCCTGGGAGCTTCCGTGCCACTCTGGAGGGGATCGGGCTTTTCGACTGCACCCTCCGGGCCACCGACAGCCGGGGGGCCTCTCACACCGACACCCTGAGCATCGCCCTGTACGATTCCGCAGAACTCGATGTGCACCTGCAGGAACACTGGAAGGGGATGCAGGAAGCCATGGTCACCGGTGACATCGAGAAGACCGTCTCCTTTTTCAGCGTCGACTCCCAGGACCGCTACAGGCAGATCTTCACCGCCCTTGGGGAGAAACTGCCGGGGGTAGCCGCAGCCATGCGCGAGATCGAACTTGTCGAGATGGCCGAGGGCGGGGCCCTCTACAGGATCAAAAAACCCGAAATCCACGGCGGACGCAATTACGAGGTTTCCTACGAGATATTCTTCGTCCAGGATATCGACGGGCTCTGGAAGATTTTCCAGCTCTAGCGGGAGAATTATCGATGCGATTGACCGGAGTATGCATTTCTCTACTGATACTGACTCTCTTCATTCCAGGGTGCTGTTCTCTTCCTGGGTGTTTCTATTACGCCTATCACTATGACGGCCCTTATGAAGGGCGAGTTGTGGATGCCGAAACAGGGGAGCCGATCGAGGGCGCGGTGGTGCTCGGGATTTGGAAAACCTTTACCCCCACAGTAGCTGGTGCAGTGCATCAATTTCATGACGCCGAGGAGCGCGTGACCGACATGGATGGGGAATTCCGATTCAGGGGGCAGGGGATCGAGATTTTCAGCCTCATGGATGATATGAGAGTACAAATAATCAAAAACGGTTACGAACCCCTCCCCTATATGCACTGGCATAGCCTCAAAGACGGTTTAGGCATGAAACACTTTGCAACCTGGGAAGGAGATTTTCCTACTATCTACTTGAAAAAATCTAATGAAAGTGAAATGGAAATTAATTTTTCAAAATTTGCACCACCTAGTTCGGTTCCGAATGAAAAAATACCTGTGTATGTTCGCGAATATAAAAATATTAAAAATAAGTACTTCTACATTAAGGAGCGAAACAAAAAATGAAAGTATTAATTATTTTTATAATTTTTATATTATCTCCAATTTTTGCCTACTCTTGGTCAGACGATGAAACTCATCCACAAATTTCTGACATTGCATTAAACGAATTCATTTTCAAAGCTGGTGGAAACCTAATTTTAAACAATATCGGAATTGATGAAGGGATTCGAGAAACATTTACTGGAAGCGGTGAATCCTTAACGGTTGGCCAATGGATCAATAAAGGTGCTGAGCGCGAAGACGCGATGTCTTTTTCAAGCTTCGTCGGAGGCAATAATCGGTTCAACAATCATTTTCACAAGGCAATCTCGGCCTATCCATGGGGCGATGCCGGACTGACAAATGAAATCGTCTCTGGAGCATCGGCCCCCTTGTGGGCCCAGGCCTCGCTTCTGCAGGAACAGTTTCCGGAAGGGGACCGAACCTGGTCCCGCACTCGATACGACTACCTCCTGGCCTTGACAGCCTCCGACGAAACCAAGCGCCAGGAATACTTTGCGAAGACCTTCCAAGGTCTTGGCCACCAGATGCACCTTCTTCAGGACATGGCCGTTCCGGCCCACGTCCGAAACGACATGCACCCCATCGAAGGCCTTTTCGGGAAACTTCGAGGATTCGAGAAATACTTCCTGGAGTCTTGGGTTGCCAAGAACGTTGCAGGCCCGATCCCTTCTATGCCCCCCATCATCAACCTCAACGTCTCCCACCCCATCGTCCCAATCGCCCGGCTCTTCGACCTCGACGCCTACAACGGGGGCAACCCCGCTACGGAGCTGGATATCGGCCTCTCCGAATACACCAGCGCCAACTTCTTCAGCTCCGACACCATCTTCGCCGACGCGCTCCCACCCGGCGATCCGCGCCACGCGCCCTTCCCACGGAGGGAAAGCACCAATCTTCAACACTATATCGACGGAGGGTTGCTGCCCGAAACCTTCATCGCCCCCGACAGGCAGGAGGAGGTGCGCTTCTACATCGCCAAGACCGGCGACGGCGAGCAGATCCCACATTTCGTCCGTCCGGGCTACTTTGCACGGGAGTTGATGCAGGGGGATGAGCTTCTCTGGGCCCACACCCTCACCTTCTACCTCGATCGCCTCTGCCACCAGGACTACGCCGAGCGCCTTCTCCCCCGCGCCGCCGGTTACTCGGCGGCTCTGCTAGACTACTTCTTCCGGGGGCGAATGGAGGTTGGCGGGGTGGAGGTGCGCGACGAGAATCGCAATATTACAGGAATGGGAATCCGTTTGGTCAACACCACCCCTGAGGAGACCATGCAAAACGGGTCTTTCTGGATTGCCTATCGTTACTCCTCAGGGGGAAACTATGTTTATGGCCTGAGCAACGAGGCCTCCATGGGAAACCTCCTAATGCGACCGGAGATTGATCGCAGATTTTTCTCCGCCACATTTTCACCGGCCATTCCGCAGGATGCCGGTTCTCCCGAATACACCCTGGTCTATTTCGGGGAACTCGGCTACGAAAAGGGGGCGGTGGTCGCCCAAAAAGTAGACCTAGGCTGGAACGAGGAGTGGAACGGAGCTGAGCTGAGATCTGAAAACCCCTGGACTTTTGCCGGAATCGACCACTCCGTGGTGCCGGAGAGTTGGGGGAGGCAGCTGACCTACCTCGACAACGGTCGTCTTGTGATGGAAAATATCCGCAATCCCACCAGCACCTACGCCCAGTTCAATGATGCCATTCTGAGGCCGGCCTATCTTTTTCCGGAAAAAGAAGCAACCCCCTACTGCCTCACCTCTACTCCATCTTGGGATGAGTGCTTCCCCTTTGATTTCGGCGCGACGCTTCCCGTCCCCGTCGACAAGTATTCAGCCGTTCATTTCAAGATCGACGAAATGAGTATTGATTCTCCTCTGCCCCTGGCGGGCTGTGCGGCCGGATATGCTGAACAGGGAATCATCATTCGGTTGGACGATGGTACGGCCCTGCATCTGACGGTTCCGGGGCAGGAGACTGGAGGCCCTCTCCTTTATGTGACACCCGGCATCGAACAGGCGATCAACCTCTGGAACGTCATCCGCCTGACGGGTCGCCAGCCTCCCGAATCAGCCAACGTGGTCAGTATCGTTCTGATGCAGCAGCTTTTCCCTCTCTGCAGGGAGGTGGGAACGGAGCATCGCCAAAGGCTGGTGGTTGATTTTCTTCGGATCGAGTAATTGCGCTGCGGGAAAATTGTTCCTA
>JBFHXN010000346.1:0-3608 GCA_041598955.1 Desulfuromonadales bacterium
AGCCTGCCGAAAGTCTGCTCCCCGACCACCCCGTCGACGGTGATCCCCCGGGCCTTCTGGAACTGGCGAACGGCGAATTCGGTGGCCGCTCCGTAATCCCCGTCGGGGACGATGCCGAAGCCGCTGAGGGAAAGCCACTCCTGAACCCGGCGTACATCCTTGCCGCGGCTCCCCCGGCGGCACTCCTTTTCCCAAACGAGTTCCTTCATACCTCCTCCTTTCGGGGCTCCTCCGGCGGTCTGCCCGACCACCAGCAGCGGGGGCTGAAAAGCCGGTCGGGTGGTATCCGCACCGACTGCCGTCAGGCTCTGAGTATATCGGATATCGGGCAGCGCTCCAGGGGATGGGCACTGCCCGTTGATTCCAGGCGATGTTTTGGGACCGCAGGCCCGCCCGGGGACCCGGGGCGGGAGCCGGAGTTGGTTCTGCCGGAGCAAGTCCAGTTGACAGCTCCGCTGCGAAAACGTAACGTCAGCGGGTGGTTCGCTGCGGCTGGAAGTGATCGGATTTTGATCGACCGATGCGAGGGAGGGCGTGACATGCGGATGCTGGTGCCGGGGTTGCTGGGACTGTTCATCGGGGCGATTGCATGGCGGGACGCCGGCTGGCTCTTCGGCGGGCTCGTCGGGCTGCTGATCGGGCAGTGGTTTTTGCTGCGGGAGCGCCTGTCGCGCCTTGAAAACGAGCTTTCGGCACTGCGGTCCACGGGGGAAAAGAAGGCTCCGAGCCCCCCCATGGCTCCACCGCAGGGGCCCGCTCCTTCCAGGGAGCCTGAGTTCAGTTTCGAGATGATTTCCGAACCCCCGATCGCCAAGCGACCGGCGGCCACCGAACCGATCCGGACTTATCCCTTGGAGGATTTCCCCACCCGACCGGCACCTTCGGAGGAGACTCCGCCGCAGCCTCTCTGGGAGCAACTCCCGGAGTGGGTGCGGGGGGGGAACCTGCTGGTCAAGGTCGGGGTGGTGATCCTCTTCTTCGGCGTCTCCTTCCTGCTCAAGTACGCCGCCCAGTACGGCTTTGTGCCGATTGAGCTGCGTCTTTCCGCCGTCGCCCTGGGCGGCCTGGCGCTCCTGGCGATCGGCTGGCGCCTTCGGGGGAAAAGGGAGCGCTACGCCCTGGCCCTGCAGGGAGGGGGAGTCGGCATCCTCTACCTCACCATCTTCGCCGCCTTTCGCCTCTATCAGCTGATCCCGGCCTCGGCCGCCTTCGCCCTGCTGACCGCCATCTGTCTCTTCTCCGCGATCCTGGCGGTTCTCGAGAATGCACCGGCTCTCGCCGTCCTGGGCTTCTCCGGCGGCTTTCTCGCCCCGGTTCTCGCCTCCACCGGAAGCGGGAGCCACGTGGCCCTCTTCTCCTACTACGGCCTGCTCAACGCCGGCATCATCGGTATCGCCTGGTTCCGCTCCTGGCGGTTGCTCACCCTGGTCGGCTTTTTCTTCACCTTCGTCATCGCCACCGCCTGGGGGGGGCGCTACTACCGGCCCGAGCATCTCTCCACGACGGAGCCCTTTCTGCTTCTCTACCTCTTTCTCTTCGTGGTCGCGGCGATCCTCTCGAGCCGCCGCCAGCCGCTGCAGCTCAAGGGGTACGTTGACGGCACCCTGGTCTTCGGAACCCCCATCGTCGCCTTCGCTCTTCAGGCACGGCTCTTTGCCGGCAGCGAGTTCGGCCTCGCCTGGAGCGCCGTCGGCTTCGGCCTCTTCTACCTGCTCTGCGCCTGGTTCTGCTTCGCCCGTCTTGAGCGAAGCGGCAGGCTTCTCGCCGAGTCCTTCCTTGCCTTCGGAATAATCTTCGCCACCCTCGCCATCCCCCTCGCCTTCGACGGGCGCTGGACCTCCGCGGCCTGGGCCCTGGAGGGGGGAGCGATCCTCTGGGCCGGACTGCGCCAGCAAAGGAGGCTCCCCCGCTTTTTCGGCATGCTGCTGGTGGTTGCCGCGGGCATCTTCTTCCTCCTCGAGATGGGCAGGCCGACGGGCAACCTGCCCCTGCTCAACGGAATCTACCTCGGCACCCTGCTGATCAGCGGCGGCGCCCTCTTCTCCGCCTGGCAGCTCCACCGTCATCGGGAGAGGATCTCCCCCTGGGAGCACGGGGCGATGGTCGGGCTCTTCATCCTGGGGCTTCTCTGGTGGGTGGCCGGAGGGCTCCACGAGATCGACCGGCATCTCCCCTGGGGGCACCAGGCGGGCGCCGTGCTTCTCTTTTTCGCCGCCAGCGCCGCCGCCCTGAGCTCCCTGCGCTGGCGCCTCGCCTGGCCCCTCTGCCGCTGGCCGGCCCTGGCTCTGCTCCCCCTCTGCTGGCTGCTCCTTCTCGGGTTGAGCCTCGGATACGGCCACCCCTTCACCAAGGGGGGCGGCTATGGCTGGCCCCTGGCCCTGCTGCTCCTCTACCGCATCTTCCATCAACAGGACGAGACCCTTCACGGGGGGTGGGAACCGCTTCACGCCGCCGCCCTCTGGCTGGTCACCGCGGTCATCACCGTGGAGGTCTCCTGGCAGGTCCACGAGCTTGTCGCGGGGAGCGGTGTCTGGTCGCTGATCTCCTGGGGGGCCATCCCTGCCCTGATCATGATGCTCCTCGCCCTCTGGGGGGATCGCCCCGCCTGGCCCCTCCCTCCCCACCGGGACTGCTACCTCACCCTCGGACTCTCCCCCATCGCCTGCGGTGCCTGGCTCTGGGCCGCCTACGCGACCCTGACCAGCAGCGGAAGCCCCTGGCCCCTCCCCTACCTGCCACTGCTCAACCCCCTCGACATCGCCATCGCCTTCGTCGCCGTCGGTTGGTGGGGATGGAGTCTTGCCCTGAGCCGACACAAAATTGACCTCTGGGGGGACCGCTCGGGCCCCCAGGTTTTCTTTTTCGCCCTGAGCCTCTTTTTCTGGGGCAATGGCCTCCTTGCCCGCATCGTCCATCATTGGGGCAGGGTCCCCTTCGCCCCTGGTTCCCTCTGGCGCTCGACACTCCTCCAGACCACCCTGACCATCGCCTGGAGCCTTCTCGCCCTGGCCCTGATGGTGCTGGCGACCCGCCGCTCCCTCCGGACCTGGTGGCTGGCAGGCGCCCTGCTTCTGGCCCTGGTGGTCGCCAAGCTGTTCTTCGTCGATCTCTCCGGGGTGGGAACCATCGAGCGGATCATCTCCTTCGTCGGCGTCGGGGTGCTGACCCTCCTCATCGGCTGGTTCGCGCCGGCCCCCCCCCAGACCAAGGGGAGCCCATCATGACCCGCCACCTGTCCCCCATCCTGCTTCTGGCTCTTCTGGCCCACCCGGCGGCCGCCGCCGTCGCCCCGATGGATTTCGCCTATGGTCGCACGCTGGTCGTGCCGCAGGGGACCGCCATCGGGGAATTCGAGCTCCCCGAGGAGATCTATGGCCGGGTCGTCGAGAGGGACCTCGGCGACATCGCCGTTTTCAACGGCGGCGGCGAACTCGTCCCCTTTCGCCTCCTCCTCCCCCCGCCGCAGAAAAAGCAGGCCCCGCCCCCCCGGGAGCTGAAGTTCTTCCCCCTCCCCGCCCCCGCGGCCCCTCCGGAGGAGGCCCTGAAGGTCACCCTCCTCACCGACAGGGAAGGGGGGAGCGTCTCGGTGCGAAGCGACAGCCGGCCGG
>JBFHXN010000347.1:0-3598 GCA_041598955.1 Desulfuromonadales bacterium
GAGAGCTACGTCGACGACCGCATGCGGCGCTACAAGAAGAAGCGCTACAGCGGCGTGATCGGCAAGGGCCGCTGGCTGAAGGACAAGTTCCTGGGGCTCCCCTCCGAGGTCAACGCCTTCTACAGGGACGGCCGCGAGCTCTACGTCCGCGAGATGGACGCGGTCATCGACAAGGTGGCGACCGCGGTCGAGACGGGTCTCAACGAGGCCATGGGCCTGATCGCCACCGGGCGGCAGCGGGTCAAGGAGTACGTCGACGGTCTGCCCAAGGACCTCAAGAAGGTGGGCCAGCAGGCGGCCGAGGGCATCCAGGCCAAGTTCGACTCGCTGAAAGAGGACGTCAAGAACAAGGAGGGCCAGCTCGTCGACTCGCTGGCCCAGAAGTACGTCAAGAACCTGAAGGCCGTCGACGCCCGGATCGAGGAGATGAAGGCCGCCAACCGCGGCCTGGTGGACAAGGCCCTCGACGTGGTCAAGGGCGTCGTCAAGACGATCCTCAAGCTCAAGGACCTGCTGCTCGGCATCCTGGCCAAGGCGGCGGCGGTCATCGGCAAGATCATCAAGGATCCCATCGGCTTCGTCGGCAACCTGGTCTCCGGCGTCAAGATGGGTCTCCAGAGGTTCACCGGCAACCTCTGGACGCACCTCAAGACGGGGATCCTGGGTTGGCTCTTCGGCGCCCTTGCGGAGGCCGGTCTCACCATCCCGGAGAAATTCGACTTCAAGGGCATCCTCGGCCTGGTCCTCCAGGTGCTGGGGCTGACCTACGCCAACATCCGGGCGCGGGCGGTCAAGATCGTCGGCGAGGAGGTGGTCAAGCGCCTCGAGCAGGCGGCCGAGATCTTCAAGATCCTGATCACCGAGGGGCCCGCAGGGCTGTGGCGCTTCATCAAAGAGAAGCTCGTCAACTTGAAGGACATGGTGCTGGACGGCATCAAGACCTTCATCATGGAGCGGGTCATCATCGCCGGCATCACCTGGGTCATCGGTCTGCTCAACCCGGCCTCGGCATTCATCAAGGCCTGCAAGGCGATCTACGACATCGTCATGTTCTTCATCACCCGGGCGGCGCAGATCGCCGCCCTGGTCAACGCCATCCTCGACTCCCTCGCGGCGATCGCCAGCGGCGCCCTCAGCGCCATGGCGGCGGCGGTGGAGAACGCCCTGGCCAAGGCGATTCCCGTGGTCATCGGCTTCCTCGCCGCCCTCCTCGGTCTCGGCGGCATCAGCAACAAGATCCGCGAGATCATCCAGAAGATCCAGGCCCCGATCAACAAGGCCATCGACTGGGTGATCCACCAGGCGGTCAAGCTGGTGAAGAAGGTCGGCGGGCTGTTCAAATCGAAGAAAGAGGATCCCAAGCCCGCCAAGAAGGCCGACGACGATCCGGCCAAGGCCGGCAAGATCGAGGCGGGCCTCGCGGAGATCGACAAGGCGGAAAAGCCCCTCCTGGACAAGGGGAAGATCTCACGCGAGGAGGCGGAGAAGGTCGCGGCGAGCGTGAAGCGCAAGCACCCGGTGTTTACTTCCATACGCGTAGTCGACGGCGGAGAAACCTGGGACTATCGTTACAGCGCCAGCCCCGATGAGACCAAGAAGGGGGAGAAGAAAGAGGAGGGCGACAAGCCCAAGGTCGCCGACCTGATCGGCAAGAAGGTCGCTCAGAGGCTGAAGACGAAGGACGATAGACCTCTGCTCGGCCCGCCGGACGGCTACGTGTATGCGACCAAAGACGGATCGATGTATATCCGGCATGCTCCGGGGAAGAAGGGCGTCGAGGGCTACCCCGAAGTGCATATCGACGAGAACGGCTACCTCAAGAAGGGCGCGGCCAGGTCGGAACCGGATCTGGACCAGATCGTCAAGGACTACAAGGAGATCATCGCTAACCTCAAACTGGGGAAGGTGAGTGAGCCCGCCTGGAGCGAGCCCAAGAAACAGAAAGAGGTCGATGATTATCGTGAGAACTTGCGGCAGAAGGTCCTAACGAAGTGGGGAAAGAACCTCAAGACTCTCGACGAAAAGGTGTTGTCGTCCGGGCAGATACCCGCCAAGTACAACAAGATCCGCGGGGAGATCTTCGAGCAGTGGGTCGGAGACAAGATGCAGGGAGTCGACCGGACTAATCCGCGACCCACTTTCAAGGCCACCGAGACAAACCTGCTGGAGAAGGACCGGCAGGCAGATGGAAGGATGGAAGGAGAAATCCTGGTCGAAGTGAAAGCCATCGAATCGGCGCGGCCGCCGGGCACGGAAGAGCTAGCTCAGATGGTGGACTATAGTAGGATCGTCGGGGATCCGGGGATTCCGTGGATCACCTTCGATTCCGAAGGCAAGGAAACGGAGAAGAAGTTTAGAAAGGTTAAATATTTTTTCAACAACGTCGGTGTGGCGAAAGCCTGGAAGGGAAGTCTGGATACCGTTCTGTCCACATCCAAGTATCTGACGCAACCCGAGGTCTGAGCGGAGCATGGTCGCTTTCCAATGAACGTCGACATGAAGATCATCCTGCGCGTCAACGGAATCTCGTTCGGAGATTCCCAGCCCGAATGGTGGCGGGATACGAGCCGTTTGAAGCTGATCGTGGACGGTTTGCGCGATTCCGGGCTGTGGCTGGAGTTCGGTTTTTTCGGTAAAGCTGGCAGCCGTAGGCTGAAGGCGGTCTCAGAAATCCCAGAACTCCTGGAGAAGACCTCTGCTCGCAAGAGAGGCCTCTACTTGTTGAACAAGAGCAACCGGGGAACTACGACGTGCGGGCTGCAGATGCTGGTGGACCCGGGCAGACTGAGTCTGCAACTGGTTCTGGGCGGCGCCGACCTGGAGCCGCATCGAGAGACGGTGATTCAGCGGATTGTGGCTTTCGTGTCCTGGCTCGATGGCGCACTCCCGAAGGCCGCGCTGCTCGGTCCGATCCTGGGTGTGGAGGTGTTCGACGTACCCTACGCCCGGGTATCACCACCGCGGTTGGATAGCATCTGGCCTCCAGGTAGGGTGGTGGACTTCATCAGTCTGAGGTTCCATGCCGAGCATCCCCAGGGCCGCCCCGCCGACGTCGAGAAGCTGTTGAGCGCACCTGTTCCGAAAGGCGCGTCGCGGGAGGTGAAGGGGGATCTGGTGACCCTGCGGTGGGTCGAGGATCTGGTAGATCGCGCCCGAGTCGCGGCGGGCCTGTCCCGGCAGGAAGTCTGGTGGACGACTGTCCTGGACCTGCCGGTCGATCCCGAATACAACGCGTTGGGCGATCGGCGTGAGATCCCCTTGAGCGTCGATAAGCTACCGCCGCTGACCTTCTACGATCCCAACTACGAGGAGGGCTACAAGGCGACGGTGGTCAATCCGGACGGATCGTTCGACGAGGAGCTGCTCGAGGAGGTGGCCGGCTGGATCGCCGCCGGCGAGCTGCCGGATCAAACCCCGCTGAAACAAGTGCATCTGATCCTCCCGAAGAGGGAGTCGGCCATCCGCATCCGGGAACGGGCGCGGTCGATCGGGGTGGCGAAGGTCCTCTACACCGACGAGGAAGGCTACTGGTGGGATCCAGAGCCCCCCGGCGAGTGGATCTCACGACCCACCGAGAGCTAGCCTGGGTTTCTCACCA
>JBFHXN010000348.1:0-3595 GCA_041598955.1 Desulfuromonadales bacterium
CTGATCCGGAAATCTTCTGCCCCGCCCCTCAAGGGGCGGGGTTTTTTCGGTCCCGAGCCATTAATGGCGGATATTGGCCACCAATGCCACCGGTGGTCGAACCTCAAAGAGATGGAACACCAACGGTTGTTTGAAAATGGAAAAAAATATTTCAAGAGAAGAGCATGTTTTTCTGGGGTTCCGGCTCCGGTCCTTCCAGGTAAAAGTGAAGATTGGTCTACGTTGGCATCCGGGTTGCTAAAAATAAAACGATATGTCAATTCTGCCGGTTTTCCGACCTGAATTACCCTGGACAAGGAGAATGGATAACATGCTCAACCTGTTCTGGAATCGCCTCTGGGTGATGCACGATGAGACCAAGGCCCTGGTCCTCTTCAGTCCCCGCGCTATGCTGAAGAACCTCAGGGGAAAATATCTTCATTTTGCCGACGGAAAGCAGGAGCACGACGTCGACCTGGCCGATGAGATGTCCGAAGCCCCGGCCGAGCATGCGGCCCGGCTGAAAACCTCTCCCGGCGGCGTGGAGGAGGGGGAGCCCCGCGAGTACACCCGACGGCAGCTGATCGGCCTCTTCCTCGGCCCCGCCCTCTTTCTCCTCATGCTGGTGGTTCCCACCCCCGCCGGCATGGAGCCCGGCGCCCAGAAGATGGCCGCCATCGCCCTGCTGATGGCCACCTGGTGGATGTGCGAGTCGATGCCCATTCCCGCCACGAGCCTCCTGCCGATCCCCCTCTTCCCCCTGCTGGGGTTGCTCGAGACCAAGAAGGCGACGGCCCCCTACGCCAATCACCTGATCTTTCTTTTCATGGGGGGGTTCATCATCGCCCTGGCGATGCAGCGCTGGAACCTCCACCGCCGCATCGCCATGAACATCGTCAAGGTGGTGGGCTTTTCCCCCAGCCGGCTCATTCTGGGCTTCATGATCGCCACCGCGGCCCTCTCCGCCTTCGTCTCCAACACGGCCACCGCCGTCATGATGATGCCCATCGGCCTGGCCATCATCGCCCACGTGGTGGAGGAGGGGAAAAAGGAGGGGCTGGACAAGGCCATCGACTTTTCCCCCGACAAGTTCGCCTTCGGTCTCAACCTGATGCTGGGGATCGCCTATGCCGCTTCCATCGGCGGCATCGCCACCCTGATCGGCACCCCGCCCAACACGGTGCTGGCCGGTTACATGCAGAAGACCTATGGCTACGAGATTACCTTCGCCAAGTGGCTGCTGGTGGGAGTTCCCCTGGTGGTGATTCTGCTGCCGCTTTGCTGGCTCTGGCTGACCCGCATCGCCAATCCCATGCTGCTGAAAAAGGTCCCCGGAGGGCGGGAGCTGATCAACGAGGAGTTGCGCATGATGGGGTCGATGAGCGCCGGGGAGCGCTGGACATCCCTGGTCTTCTGTCTGACCGCCTTTGCCTGGATATTCCAGAAGCAGATCGGCTTTCTCTTTCCCGACCCGAAGCTGGTGACCGATGCCGCCATCGGCATGACCGGGGCCCTCGTCCTTTTCCTGATTCCCGTCGACCTGAAGCGCAACCAGTTCGTCATGGACTGGCACTGGGCCTCCAAAATGCCCTGGGGGGTGCTGATCCTCTTCGGCGGGGGGCTGGCCCTGGCCGACGGCTTCAAGACGACCAAGCTCGCCGACTGGATCGGCGGCCAGGTGAGCCTGCTCGAGCACGCCCCGATTCTCGTCCTGGTGATCGCGGTGACGACCCTCATCATCTTCCTCACCGAACTGACCAGCAACACCGCCACCGCCGCCATGGTCATGCCGATCCTCTCGGCCGTCGCCGTCGGTCTCGGCCAGAATCCCCTCCTGCTGGTGGTTCCCGCGGCCGTCGCCGCCTCCTGCGCCTTCATGCTCCCGGTGGCCACCCCGCCCAACGCCATCGTCTTCGGCTCGGGGTACGTGACCATTCCCCAGATGGCCCGAAGCGGCTTCGGTCTCAACCTCATCGGCGTCGTCCTGGTGACGGTTCTGACCTACGTCCTGGTCCTGCCCGTCTTCGACATCGTTCTCGGCCAGTTGCCGACCTGGGCGACGGCCATTCCCAAGTAGGCCGGCCAGCTCAGAACAAGGACAAACCCTTTGGCCCGGTCCCCCCCGGGCCCTTTGCCCCGTTTCCAGCCCTCCTTGGGAACGGGGCACTTTTTTATGCACCTGGGTGCCGGAAGGTCCAGGGAAGGGGGAAGCGTTGCTTCGGAAGGGCCGGCGGTGGTAAAAAGGTGTCTGCCCCTTCAACCCCAGAAAGCAGAGCCGTTGCAACGCAAACGAATCCATATCGAGGGGATCGTCCAGGGGGTCGGCTTCCGCCCCTTCGTCCTTCAGACCGCAGAGCGCCTGGGGGTCTGCGGATGGGTACTCAACGACAGCCGCGGTGTGCTCATCGAAGCCGCTGGAGAGGCCAAGGCGCTGGAGGGTTTTCTGCACATCCTTCGGGATGAGGCGCCCCCCCTGTCCTCCATCTCCTCCTTTTCGGTCGAGGAGATAGCCCCTGTGGGGGATGCCGGCTTTGTCATCCGGCCCAGCGAAGGGGAATCGGAGAAGAAGGCCCAGATCTCCCCCGACACCTGGGTCTGCCTCGACTGCCTGGGGGAGCTCTTCGATCCCTCCGACCGCCGTTACCGCTACCCCTTCATCAACTGCACCAACTGCGGGCCCCGTTACACCATCGTCACCGCCGTCCCCTACGACCGGCCCCACACCACCATGGCGCCCTTCGCCATGTGCTCCGATTGCGGAGCCGAGTACAACGATCCCGCCTCCCGCCGCTTCCATGCCCAGCCCATCGCCTGCCCGGCCTGCGGGCCGAAGCTCGCTCTGCATGACGGTTCCGGACCCCTTCTGGCCGGCGCCGATCCCCTTGCCGAGGCAGTCTCTTTGCTGCGCCAGGGGAAAATCGGGGCCATCAAGGGTCTCGGCGGCTACCACCTGGCCGTCGATGCGGCCAACGACGAGGCAGTGCGGGAGTTGCGGCGGCGCAAGGCGAGGGATGAGAAGCCCTTCGCCCTCATGGTCCCATCCCTGGCGGGGCTTGCTCCCCTTGTCGTCGCGGACGACCTCGAACAGCGTCTGCTGGCCGGTGTCGAGCGCCCCATCGTGCTGCTGCGGAAGAAGCCGGAATCGGCGCTGTCGCCTCAGGTTGCCCCGAACAACCGCTATTTCGGGGTCATGCTCCCCTATACCCCTCTGCACTACCTGCTGATGGAGCACTTCGGCGCCCTGGTGATGACCAGCGGGAACCTCTCGGATGAACCGATCGCCTTCGAGGACAAAGAGGCCCGCAACAGGCTCTCCGGGATTGCCGATTTCCACCTCGGCCATGACCGGGACATCCATACCCGCACCGATGACTCAATCGCCCGGGTCATGGCGGGGAAGGCTCTTCTGCTGAGGCGCTCAAGGGGATACGTCCCCCGGGGGGTCCTTCTGCCCGAATCCCAGCCGACGGTGCTCGCGGTCGGAGCCGAACTGAAGAACACCGTCTGCCTCACTCAGGACGACCGGGCCTTTCTCAGCCAGCACATCGGGGATCTGAAAAATTCCGAAGTCTGTGCCTCCTTCGAGAAGACCATCGATCACCTGAAGGGGATCTTC
>JBFHXN010000349.1:0-3586 GCA_041598955.1 Desulfuromonadales bacterium
GACGATGGCGAGGTTCATGGGTTGCTCAACCCTTCCCCCGAAACCCATGCTCGAACCCGCCGTCGTAGAGCTTCGACCTCTCCGCCACCCCCTTCTGCCGGGCGGCGAGGACCTCCCCGACGAGGATGAGGGCCTGCCGGCCGATGCCGGCCTCCTTCACCTTGGAGGCGATGTCGGCGAGGGTCCCCTCGACGATCTGTTCGTCGGCCCAGCTGGCCCGGGCCACCACGGCGGCCGGGGTGGCGGGGGTGTAGGCCCCTCCGGCGAGGAGCTCGGCCACCACCTCCTCGATCATTCCCACCGAGAGGTAGAGGCAGAGGGTGGCGCCGATGGAGGCCAGGCGCTCCAGGCGCTCCCCCTCGGGGACGGGGGTTCGCCCCTCCCGGCGGGAGAGGATGACGGTCTGGGAGATCCCGGGGAGGGTCAGCTCCTGGCCGAGGCTGGCGGCGGCGGCGAAGGCGGCCGTCACGCCGGGAACCACAGCGCAGTCGATCCCCAGCCGACCGAGGGCCTCCATCTGCTCCTGGATGGCGCCGTAGACGGAGGGGTCCCCCGTGTGGAGCCGCACGGCCCTTCGCCCCGCCGCGACCGCCTCGGCGAGGACCTTGGTGGTCTCCTCCAGGGTCATCCCCGCCGAGTCCCAGACCTGGGCTTCCGGCGCGTAGGCGCGCACCAGCTCCCGGTCGACCAGACTTCCCGCGTAGACGACGACATCCGCCTCCCGCAGCAGGCGTGCCCCCTTGACGGTGATCAGCTCGGCATCGCCGGGGCCGGCCCCGATGAAATGGATCCTCTCAGCCATCCTGCCTCACTTTCGGACGATGACCAGGGAGAGGTAGTCGAGATCGGCCTCCCCGACCTGGTCGAGATCGCGGATCACCGCCTCCCCCTCCAGTCCCACCCGGCGCAGGTAGACCGCCTTCTCCTTGAGGCCGAGTTCGGCGAGCAGGGCGCGGATCCGCCCGAAAACCCGGTGGACCTTCATCAGCACCACCGTGTCGAAGCTCTCCAGGGTCTGGGTCAGGAGCTCTTCCTCGTAGGTCGCCGGCAGCACCGCCATCCGCTCGTCGGAGCAACCCAGGGGCACCCCGGCCAGGGCGGCGGCGGCGTTGATGGAGGAGACCCCGGAGACGACCTCCACCGGCACCTCGGGGTGACGCTCCCGCAGCTCCCTATGGAGGTAGAGAAAGGTGCTGTAGAGAAAGGGGTCCCCCAGGGTGACGAAGGCCACGGTCTTCCCCTGCCCGACGAGGTCGGCCACCTCCCGGGCCGCGTCGGCCCAGAAAGGGTCGAGCCCTTCCTGGCTGCGGCGCATGGGGAAGAGCTTGGTCACGACCTGCTGACGGGAGGGATCGACGAGCCCTTCGACGATGGAGAGGGCGATGGAGGCGTCGGAGCGGTCGCCGATGGGGGTCATGACCACGTCGGCCTCCCGGATCCGGCGGGCCCCCTTGAGGGTGATCAGCTCGGGATCGCCGGGGCCGACGCCGACGGCGACAAGATGGGGGGGCATAAGAGCTCGTTTCAGCTTCAGGGTTTCCGGTTCCAGGTTCCGCTCAATTCCGTACCTGGAACAGGGACCTGGAAACGTCGTTCAATCCTTGATTCCCACCACGATGTAGACCGGGTTGTAGGCCTCGAACATCCGGTAGTCGGTGAGGGGGCGGGTGCGGGCGATGTTGACGGTGGTCACCTCGATCTGGTAACCGGCGTTTTCCAGGAACTCGGTGGCGGCGGTGAGGGTGTCGAGGGTGACGGCGTTGATGACGATGCGCCCCTCGGAGGAGAGGCGTCCGTCGACGGCCTGGAGGATATCCCAGAGGTTGCCGCCGGAGCCGCCGATGAAGACCCGGTCGGGGTCGGGCAGGGTCTCCAGGCACTCGGGAGCCTCCCCCTCGACCAGGGTGACGTGGCGGGAGTTGAAGCGGTTGAGGTTCTCCTTGATGAACTCCACGCACTGGGGGTTGCGTTCCACGGCGAAGACCCGGCCGTTGGGGAGCAGGTGATCGGCCTCGATGCTCACCGAGCCCGAGCCGGCGCCGAGATCCCAGAGGGTCATGTCGTGGCGCAGCTTGAGCTTGGCCAGGGTCACCACCCGGATCTCCTCCTTGGTGATGAGTTTCTTGGCCGTGGCGAACTCCTCGTCGGGAATCCCCAGGGTCGGGACGTACTCCTCCCCTTCGGTCTCGTACTCCTTGATGAGGATGAGCACGTTGAGCGGTGCGGCCTCATTCTCCAGAAGCCCCTTGACGTCGGTGCTGAGGATGCGCTCCTCGGGGGTTCCCAGGTTCTCGCAGAGCCAGGCGGCGTAGCCGTCGCGCCCCCGCTTGATGAGCTCGGCGGCGATGGCTTTGGGGGTGTTGACCTCGTCGGTGAGGACCGCGGCCTTGTCGTTGGCCACGATCCGGTCGACGGCCCCCTTGAGCCCCCGGCCGTGGGCGGAGATGAAGACCGCGTCGTCCCAGGGTTCGCGGATCTTGGCGAAGGCGTACTGCACGGAGCTGACGTTGGGGACGAACTCGAACTCCTCCTCGGGAAGGTTGCGCAGCAGGTAGCGGCCGATGCCGAAGAAGAGGGGATCTCCCGAGGCGAGAACCACCACGCGCCCCTCCCTTCGGGCCAGACGCTCCACCACCTCGCCGAGATTGGCTCCGATCACCACCTTCTCCCCCGGAAAGTCGGGAAAGAGATCGAGTTGCCTCTCCCCTCCCATCAGGATCTGGGCCTTGCCCACCAGGTCGAGGGCCCGACCGCTGAATCCCTCCTGCCCCTCCACCCCCGCGCCGATCACATAGATCTTCTTCATCGCTTTCCTTCCTTCGCCCCTTCCGGGCCCGTGGTGAAACGGCCGGCCGGGCGGCCGTCGTAGCCGATCAGGAGAATGTCCACCGTCGCGCCGGGGGCCAGGGCCCCGCATCGGGCGAGCCCCCTGCGGGCCACCTCGGCGGTCAGCGCGGGTCCCGGAGCGAGGTCGAGATAGACCTCCCGGGCCGTGTTGGCCAACTCTATCTTCTTCGCGAGCGCCCCGTCAAGGCCGATCCCCCGGGCCCAGGAGGCCAGTTCCTCCAGGTCGAGACGGGAGTGGGCGACATGGGTCTGGCGATGCCCGCAGGCGATCTTGACCAGCTTGGCGAACTGCACCGCCAGGACCAGGTTCGGGAAGCCCCGCCGGTGGCAAGCTTCGAGGGTGTAGCCGAGGTGGTCCCCCATCATGATGAAGGCCTCCTCGGGCAGGTCCAGTTCCGCCTGGGCCGCCCTCTCGCTGGTCCGCCCCGTGCTCAGGACCACCGTCCGGCACCCGCAGGCCGCCGCCACGTCGAGGGCGGCGTCGAGGGTGTCGGTCCAGGCCTTGTGGGAGAGGGGGGAAACCACCCCGGTGGTGCCGAGGATGGAGAGCCCGCCGAGGATGCCGAGGCGGGCATTGAGGGTCCGCCGGGAGCGCTCCTCCCCGTCGGGGATGCTGATGACGACCCGCAGTCTCCCGGAAAGGGACCCTTCCGGATAGACGGAGCGGACGGCCCCCTCGATCATCCGGCGCGGCACGGGATTGATGGCCCACTCCCCCACGGGGACGGCGAGGCCAGGC
>JBFHXN010000350.1:0-3582 GCA_041598955.1 Desulfuromonadales bacterium
AAGGAGCTTCAGTAGAGGGTGAGGGCCTTCACCGTCCCGTCGAGACTCCCCCGGGAGATATAGCTGATGGCCCCGGGGTGGGATGCGACGAAGGCCTTCACTCCGGCATCCCCGGCGAGCTGCTGCGGGGGAACGCCGGTGCCGGTGAAAAGGGCCTTCTTCCAGTAGGTGGCGAACTGCTGGGGAGACTTGCCGAGCACTCCGAGGCTGAAGGCCTCGTGGAGAGGGCCCGCGGCCTGAACCACCATGTCGATGGAGCGGCCGTCGTCCCAGCTGCTTTTCTTGCCGAGGAAGATGTTTTTGACGTCCTGGCGCGTGATGGCCGCCTGAGAGTTTCCGGGATGGACCACCAGGACCAGATCCTGGGCCAGGGCCGCGGTGCCGAAGAGCAGCAGGGCCATGATCGAGAGCAGTGATATTTTCATGGGGTAACCTCCGTTTCGTCGTCCGGCTCGCTCGCCTAGAAGTTGAAGGACATCTTGGCGATGAAGTAGCTCCAGTTTTCTTCCAGCCCCTCCGGGTTGACCACCGAGAGCCCCAGAGCGGCACCATCGACATCGTGCCATTCGACCTTGACCAGCCAGTTGTCGTTGACGTCGTAGCGGAGGCCGACCCCGAAGTCCTTGCGCCAGCCCATGAAGTCGGGCTTGCCCTGTTTGAGGAAGTTTCCGCCGTCGTGATCGTGCTTGTCGGCGTAATGGACGTCGTAGAGCACCGAGAGGGCGACCTGATCGACAAACCGCCAGGTCAGCAATCCGTATCCCCCCTGGGACCGCCCCCCGGGAAGGGGCTTGCCGAACATCTCGACCTGGGCCGAATACTCGGTATATTCGAAGGCGGCGGTCAAGCTCGGCATCGCGTACTCCAGGGAGTAGACGACAAAATCCCTGTTCCTCCCCTGTCCCGTCGCCGAGGAGGCGGCCCCGGTGGCCATATTGAGGAGCTTGATGTCAAAGTTGGTCTTCCCTTCGAACTGCGACACGCCCAGGCGCAGCCCCTCGAGGGGGGTGTTGTAGATGACCGACCCCCCGTAGGCGTAGTCGTTGTCCGCCGAAAACTTCGTCACAATTCCCAGCCCCATCTTCTTGGCGAGGGCGGTGGCCTGCATGTTCAGCCCCCGGGACTGGCCCGAATCGTCCGGGAAATTGAGTTCGCCGTAGTAGAACTGGTAATCGAAGTCCCCCAGGGGCCCGGCCCCCACGTTGCCGTAGACCGCGCCCCCCTGGACCGCCACCAGCAGGTTTCTCTTGTTCTCGTCGTAGATGCCCTGGGGGAGAAAGGCCATGGGGCGCAGGAAGTCGGAGTCGCGACCCTCGTTGTAGAGGCCGATGGGGAGCTTGACCTTGCCCACCCGCAGCCCAAGCCAGTCGCGGTGCCGATAGTCGGCCAGGCCCCAGTCGAGCAGGACCTCGTTGTCCCCTTCGACCCCGAGGTCCCGCGACAGGAACTGAAGCCCGATCCGCAGCCGGTCGTTGACCCGGGAGGTTACGGCGAGGCCGGCCTCGTTGATCTGGGTCGTGCCCCCCTTGGAGTCGGCGAGAAAGTTGTTCCCCGAGCTCTCCAGGTAGCCCTGGGAAACGAAGCCGTTGACCCGGACCTCCCCGAGGTCGAAGGCCGCCAGCTCGCCGCACCAGACGACGCTCGTCAATGCGGCTACCATCCAGAATCCGATTCTTTTCATAACCCCTCCTTGTGATTGCCCGGAAATGAACCGGTGATTGCTCCTTGCCTGCCGGAGACCATTTGCAACCGCCAAGCCAAGGCCATCGGCGCGTCCGCCCAACCCCGGCAAAGGGGGCTCTATTGGGCTCCCGTGCTTCTTCGACGATTTGCGGGACAATCCATCCGCTCGTCGCCGGAGGGGGATTGCGCCATGTTTTTGGCGCGATGCCGACGGGAAACCCGGCAACATTGCTCTCCCTGGCCAAAGAGCGGTCGGGCTTTCGGATAAATAAGACCTTTGAAAAAAGGCCCGCCGTTGGTATTCTTTCGGTTTCCCCTTGCCCCCCAACGGAGCTCCATGAACCCGAACGAACTCAAACGCATCCTCACCTGCCTTCGCCAGGGAGAGCTTTCCGTGGAGGAGGGGCTGGAGCGGCTGCGCCACCTTCCCTTCGAGGACGTGGGGGTGGCCCTCATCGACCATCACCGGGAACTGCGCCAGGGGGTCCCGGAGATCGTGCTCGGAGAGGGGAAAAGCACGCCCCAGCTGCAGACCATCCTGGCCCGGATGGCCGAGCGGGGGGGCAACATCCTGGTCACCCGCCTCTCCGCCGAGAAGGCCGCGGAGCTCCTCCCCCGTTACCCCCTGGCCGAGTACGACGCCGACGGACGCACCTTCGCCTTGGTGCAGACCCCCGTGGAGACCGCGGGCAAGGGGAAGATCCTGATCGTCTGCGCCGGCACCTCCGACATCCCGGTCGCCCGGGAGGCGGCGGTGACCGCCCGGATGCTCGGCAACCCCGTGGAGGAACTGGTCGACGTGGGAGTGGCGGGCATCCACCGCCTCTTCGCCCGGGCCGACCGCCTGCGGGAGGCGGCGGTGATCATCGTGATCGCCGGCATGGAGGGGGCCCTCCCCTCGGTGGTGGGGGGGCTGGTCTCCGTACCGGTCATCGCCGTTCCCACCTCGGTGGGCTACGGGGCCGCCTTCGGCGGGGTGGCCGCCCTGCTCGGCATGCTCAACTCCTGCGCCAGCGGGGTGACGGTGGTCAACATCGACAACGGCTTCGGCGCCGCCTTCGCCGCCACGCGCATCAATCGCCTGGGGATATCCTGAGATCCTATGAGCCTTCTCTACCTCGACACCTTTTCCGGCATCTCCGGCGACATGTTCCTCGGCCTGCTCCTCGACCTCGGGGTTGACCCGGCGGCCCTGGAGACCGAAATCGGCCGCCTCCCCGTGGAGGGGTGGCGGCTCGAGGCGCGCCGCGAGGAGCGCACGGGGATCGCCGGAACCCGGGCGGAGGTGGTCTGCGCCGAGCAGCGCCACCACCGGACCTGGGCCGACATCGACGCCATGCTGGCCGGCTCCGGGCTCGCCGAGCCTGTCCGCGAACTCGCCCGGCGCATCTTCCGCCGCGTCGGGGTTGCCGAGGCGGCGGTCCACGGGGTTCCCCTGGAGAAGGTCCATTTCCACGAAGTGGGGGCCCTCGACTCCCTCGTCGATGTGGTGGGGGCCGCCGCCGGCCTCCACCTCCTCGGCGCCCCCCGGGTCATCTGCTCGCCCCTGCCCCTCTCCCGGGGGATGATCCGCACCGCCCACGGTATCTTCCCCCTGCCGGCCCCGGCCACCCTGGAGATCCTCAAGGGATTCCCCGTGGTCGACGGCGGCTCGGAGAAGGAGCTGGTCACCCCCACCGGCGCGGCCATCGCCGCCGAGATCGCCTCCTTCGGGCCCCTGCCTCCGATGACCGTCGGCCGGGTCGGCTACGGGGTGGGAGAGCGCCGCCTGGAGGACCGCCCCAACCTGCTGCGGGGCCTGCTGGGCGAAGCGGCCGGAGATGGGGGGGAATCCGATCAGGTGGCAGTTCTCGAGACCCACCTCGACGACGCCAATCCCGAGTGGCTCGGTGCCCTCAT
>JBFHXN010000351.1:0-3566 GCA_041598955.1 Desulfuromonadales bacterium
AAGATGCAGCAGCAGTCCTCGGCGATGAGATAGACGGTGTAACCGAGGAGCCGCTTGCCCACGTGAAGGGTATTGGGCCCCTGGGCCGCGCCGGCGTCACAGCGCCCTTCATGGCCGGGCATCAGCAGATCCCGCAGGGCGTGATAATCGCTCTCGGGAAGAAGGTCGTGCAGAATCTCCCGGGAGGTGGTGTTCTGGTAGACGACACGCTCCCGGCGGCCATCGAGAATCAGGATGCCGGCATCTATGTATTCCACAACATTGTTATAGACCCAGTAGACGGGACACTCTTCGCCCCCACCGTCTTCTCCGGCCCGATGCTGGCATTCGGGCCTTTCGGCGAAGGTGCTCTCCGTGCGATCTCGACCCTGCTTGATCAATCCACCCTCCCGTCGGGGGAGAAGGAATTCCTCTCCCCGAAATTTCCCCGTACAACAAAATGCTGTTCTATTTGAAGCAAGAGTATGCCCCGGACGGCATCATCAATCAAGTTTTTTATATGTTTTCAAATCCGTCCTCCCCTGTTTCCTCCTGCCCCGGCCCGTCCCCCTTTCCCGTTGTGGAATCGAGCCCCGATGGTATCGTTGGTACATCCCTTTCAGCGCAGGAGATCTCCATGACCCGCCCCACAACCACCGCCGAAGACCCCGTCGCCGCCCGCTCCCGGATCGACACCTCCCGAATCCCCGCCGACGGGGGAGAGCGCTACAACCGCCTCATTTTCGAAAAAAGCCCCTACCTGCTGCAGCACGCTGAAAACCCCATCGACTGGTACCCCTGGGGGGAGGAGGCCTTCGCCGCCGCCCGGGAAAAGGACCGACCCCTCTTCGTCTCCATCGGCTACTCCACCTGCCACTGGTGCCATGTCATGGAGAAGGAATCCTTCGAAGACCCCGAGGTTGCGCGGGTGATGAACCGTCATTTCGTGGCCGTCAAGGTAGACCGGGAGGAGAGGCCCGACATCGACAGCACCTACATGGCCGTCTGCCAGATGATGACCGGCAGCGGGGGCTGGCCCCTCAACCTCGCCCTCACCCCCGACCGCCGACCCTTTTTCGCCGCCACCTACATCCCCAAAACTCCGCGGCAGGGGATGGCCGGGCTCATTCAACTTCTGGAGAAGATCGCCGAACTCTGGCTCACCGACCGAAGCCGCCTGGTCCTGACGGGGACCGAGGTCTACCGCGCCCTGAGGGAGTCGGCCGAAACGACCGGAGAGCCCAGCCCCCTGGACGATTCCCCCCTGCGACAGGCTCTTGCCCAGTACAGTGAGAGCTTCGACCCGACCCACGGGGGATTCGGCGGCGCACCGAAGTTTCCCACCCCCCACAACCTCTCCCTGCTGCTGCGCATCGCCCGGCGCATGGAGGATGAGAAGGCCGGATCCATGGCTCTTAAAAGCCTTCAGGCGATGCGACTGGGCGGCATCTACGACCAGATCGGCTTCGGCCTCCACCGCTACTCCGTCGACCAGCGCTGGCTCGTGCCTCACTTCGAGAAAATGCTCTACGATCAGGCCCTGACGGCCCTGGCCTGCCTCGACGCCTACCAGTACAGCAGAGAGGATTTCCATGCCCGGACGGCCGTGGAGATTCTGGAATACGTGGATCGCGATCTGGGGGATGAAAAAGGAGGGTTCTATTGCGGGGAAGATGCCGATTCTGAAGGGGTCGAGGGGACCTTCTACATCTGGAGTCCGGAGGAGGTGCGGGCTGCCCTCGGAGAAGAGGCGGGGAGGCTCTTCTGCCGAAGCTACGACATCTCCGAGGAGGGCAACTTCGAGGGCAGATCGATCCCCCACCTCGAGGAGGATGTGGCCACCCTCGCGGACCGGATCGGGGTCGATCCGCGGGAGCTGACCTCCCTGCTCGAAGAATCGAGAAAGACGCTCTTTGCGGCCCGGCAGGAGCGCATCCGCCCCCACCGGGACGACAAGATTCTTGCCGGATGGAACGGCCTGGCCGTGGCAGCCTTTGCCCGGGCCGGGGCCATCCTGGGTCGACCGGCCCTGCTGGAAAGGGGACGTCGGGCCGCCGGTTTTCTCCTGGAAAACCTGCGGGGCCCCGGGGGGAGGCTGCTGCGCCGCTACCGGTTGGGGGAGGCGGCCATCCCTGCTTTTCTGGAGGATTACGCCTTTCTGGCCTGGGGGCTCTTCGAACTCCACCAGGCCGGATTCGATGCGGCGCACCTCAAGGGCGCCCTGGAGCTGACGGCCGAGATGGAGGAACTCTTCGGGGACGGCCGGGGTGGGCTCTACGATGTGGGGAAGGATGCCGAGGAGGTCCTGGTCCGGGGGCGCACCCTGCAGGACGGCGCCATCCCCGCGGGGGTCTCCGTGGCCGCCCTCAACCTGCTGCGGCTGGGGCGGCTGACCGGCGACGAAGCGATGGTGGAGCGCGGCAGGACCCTGCTCTCCGGGCTACTCTCCACGGCCCGCCGCTACCCGAGCGCCTACGCCCAGCAGCTCATCGCCCTCGACTACGCCCTGGGGCCCCGGGTCGAGATCGTCCTGGCCCCGAAGGGGGAGAACCTTCCCGAAGCCCTGCTCCAGGAAGTGCGCCGCCGCTTCCTCCCCGGTGCCCTGCTCCTTGTCGCCCCCCCGCGGGACCGGGACCTGGCGACGCTGAGCCCTCTGGTTGCAGGAAAGGAGGCCCAGGGGGGCAAGGATACGGCCTATCTCTGCCGGGACAGCACCTGCCTGGCGCCGACGACCGACCCCGAGGCCTTCGGCCGACTCCTCGATGAGACCTGCGGTGCCCGCGGGAAGGGGGAGTGAGGCCTAGCGAAAGCGGCGCCGCAGAGACGAGGCAAAGGGGGAAGGATGCGGATGGGGTTTTTTAAGCAGCCGGAGGAGTGGCAAACCAGAAAATGATTCCCCTCGCCCCCGCTGATTTGAATTGACATCCCGGGGAAGATGGATAAGATTCTGGCCATAAAAAGGGGAGTAGCATCCGGAACCTTCCGGCCCGTGCTTCGTCAATACGGCGGCTTTGCCGCCCGGACGCGGGAGCCGCGACGCCAAGTCGAGCCTTGCAAGACCTTTGTCCACTGCATTCACCTTTGCAGCGGGTAAAGGTCTTTTTCATTCCGTGGGTCGGGGAGAGCCCCAGGGGAGGGACTCTGCGGCTGATGGTCTCCCCCCAGTTCCAGGCTGTTCTTGGCTCCCGCCCCCCCTGCAGGGCCGGGGGGAGAGGTGAGAGGCTGTGCAGGACCAGTGGTCAGAACCGTGGCCGGCAGTTTATCGGCCCATCGCAACCCCGAGATTGGAGAACCCATGGTGAACTCACTCTGGATGTGGCTGGGATTCAACCTTTTCGTCCTGGTCCTGCTCGCTCTCGACCTTGGCATCCTCCACCGCAAGGACAGGGGGGTGGGGATTGGGGAAGCCTTGCTTCTGAGTCTGGGCTACTTCGTTCTTGCGCTGATCTTCGGCTTCGGGGTTATGCATGTTCTCGGGCGCAGCTCCGGGATCGAGTTTTTTACCGGCTACCTGCTTGAAAAAAGCCTGAGCGTCGACAACATCTTCGTCTTCGTCCTGATCTTCAGCCATTTCTCGGTGCCCCCGC
>JBFHXN010000352.1:0-3563 GCA_041598955.1 Desulfuromonadales bacterium
GCTATTAACGCAAAGGCGCCAAGCAAACCAAGAAAGACGCAAAGAAGAAAACGTAACCCTTTTGTGGTTCCTTTGCGCCCTGCTCCGCATCTTTGCGACTTTGCGTTGAGGTGACCTTCTTTTGGGTTATTGAACCGAAAAACAAATAGGCCTCGCGGGGAGGCCTCTGAAGAATACCCTTGTTGTCATGCCGATGTTACGCCACGTCCTGCATCCGCTTGAGATACCGGGGCCGCTCCACCAGGATCCGCTCGATTTCGCTCACCTCGGGCACCCGGCCGGAGATCCGCACCACGTCGTCGATCAGGATTCCCGGGGCGACGTAGACGCGGTTGTCGATCATTTTGCGCCGGTCGCGGAAGAGGTGGACTTCCGCCTCCATCCGCAGATTGGCGAGGGCTTCGCGCACATTTTCGAGAACCCTTTCCCCCCGGTGGCCGTTTTCGGGTTTGCAGAGGATGTCGATACGCATGGTCACCTCCCGTCGCTTTTCCGACCGGGCCTGCGGGCCCGGCAGGGGCCTTTGCTGACTTTTTTAGTAATCTATTCTAGCCCAAAAGACTCCCCGGCGCAACCCCCTTTCCCTTCAAGGTTTCACCCGTCAAAGGCGCCTTGCCAGAAGGGGTGGTTACGGATAAAATGGCCCCCTCGACTTCCGCCCGGAAAGGTTCCCACCCGTGCTCTGCTACCAGCTTCTGGCGCCCGGCCGCATTGAACTGCACGATCTTCCCTCCCCCCGGCCCGGACCCGGGGAGATGCTCCTCGACATCCGCGCCGGGCTGACCTGCGGAACCGACCTCAAGGCCTATCGCCGGGGGCATCCGAAAATCCCCCTCCCCTCCCCCCTGGGACACGAGTTCTCCGGGACGGTGGCGGCCGTCGGAGAGGGCGTGACCGCCTTTTCCCCCGGCGACGGGGTCATGGCGGTCCACTCGGCCCCGTGCGGGGCCTGCTTCTACTGCCTCGCCGGGAAGGAGAATCTCTGCGACAGGGTCATGGAAACCAAGGTTCTCGGAGCCTTTGCTGAGCAGATCCTGCTGCCGGCCCACATCGTGGCCCGCAACGTCTTCCCCAAGCCCGGACACCTCAGCTTCGAGGAGGCGGCCTTTCTCGAACCCCTCTCCTGCGTGGTCCAGGGGGACCGGCTGCAGCCCATGGGGCGGGGGGAGACCCTGGTCATCGTCGGGGCGGGCTCCATCGGCCTGCTCTTTCTGCTCCTGGCCAAGGCCCGGGGCGTCGGCTCCGTGATCGTCACGGGTCGCCGCGCCGACCGGCTGGACCTCGCCCGGCAGCTGGGGGCCGACCTGGTGGTCGACGTCTCCCGGGAGGACGCCCTCCCCCTGATCGCCGCCGCGACGCAGGGGCGGGGAGCCGACCAGGTCATCGAATGCACGGGCCTCCCCGAGGTCTGGGAGGCAACCCCCGCCATGGTCCGGAAGGGGGGGCGCATCCTGCTCTTCGGGGGGTGCCCCTCGGGAACCTCCGTCACCTTCGACACGGGGCGCCTCCACTACGACCAGCTCACCCTCCAGGGGGTCTTCCACTTCACCCCGGCCGCGGTGGCCGAGGCCCGGCAGCTCCTGACGGAGGGGGTCATCGGGGTCGCTCCCCTGATCTCGGGCCGTCTCCCCCTGGCCGATCTGGAACGGGCCTTCTCCCTGCTGCAGCGGGGAGAAGGGATCAAGTACGCCCTGCTTCCCTGAGGATCGACCCCCATGCCCTCCTCCCTGCCCCGCACCATGGCCGCCGCCGTGGTCCACGACTTCGACGACATCCGCATCGAGCAGCTCCCCGTCCCCGCCATCGGACCCCGGGAGCTCCTGGTGCGCACCGGGGCCTGCGGCGTCTGCTCCGGGGACGTGATGGACTGGTACATCCGGGCCAAGGCGCCCCTGGTTCTGGGGCACGAACCCGCCGGGACCGTGGCGGCCGTGGGGGGGGAGGTCGAAGGCTTTTCCCCCGGCGACCGGGTCTTCATCCACCACCACGCTCCCTGCTTCGTCTGCGAGCGCTGCCGGGGGGGGCTTTTCACCCTCTGCCCGACCTGGAAGAAGAGCCGCCTCGACCCCGGCGGCATGGCCGAATACGTGCGGGTTCCCGAGGTCAACCTCGTCGATACCCTGCACCTCCCCGAGGGGGTTTCCCTGGAGGACGGCACGCTGGTGGAGCCGGCCGCCTGCGCCGTCAAGGGGGTGCGCCGTGCCGGGGTGAGACCGGGCGAGACTGTGCTGGTGACGGGGCTGGGGGTAATGGGGATGCTCAACCTGGCGGTGGCCAGGGCCTTTGGCGCGGCCCGGCTCATCGGCGCCGACCTCAACCCCTGGAGGCGGGAAAGGGCCCTTGCCCTGGGGGCCGACGCCGTCGTCGACCCCGGCGCCCGGGATCTGGCCGATGCGGTCCGGGAGCTAACGGGGGGAGGCATGGCCCAGCGGGTCATCGTGGGGCCGGGAACCCCCCGCGCCATGGCGGAGGGGATTCGCGCCTGCGCCCCGGGGGGAACGGTCCTCTTCTTCACGCCGACCCCGCCGGGGGCGATCCTCGAGGTGGAGCCCCACCACCTCTACTTCAACGAGATCACCCTGGCCTGCTCCTACTCCTGCGGCCCCCACGACACCCGTGAGGCCCTGGAGCTCATCGCCCGGGGGGTGATCCGGGCCGCCGACCTGGTGACGCATCGCTTCCCCCTCTCGGGGGCCCCCGAGGCCTTCCGGATCACCGCCCGGGGGGGAGAGTCCCTCAAGGCCCTGGTCTTTTTCGACGAGACGGGGCAGGGCTGAATTTTCCAAGAATCCGGCGGCAGCCTCAGGGCCCTGGCCGGGAAGAGACCGAGGACGACCGCTATGAGCGAGAAGAAAGTCTCCGCCGCCACCCCGGGCCTCTGCGACTGGGTGCCGGGGGACAACCGGGAGGAACAGTCGGGGGGGAGCTGCGACCGGGCCTCATCCAAGGGAAGCCCCGAGGGGGAGAACCGGAGCGCCTTCTTCCAAGCAACCTCCGGCTATGGATGGGATGGGGTCGAGCTCGAGCGCTACAAGGCCGATGAGGGGGGCTGGGCGGCCATCGCCCGGCAGGTTCTCGTGGGGGTCCGGGGGGAGAGCGCTCCCTTTGATCTGCGGTATTTCGAGATCGCCCCGGGGGGATTTTCCTCCCTGGAGAAGCACCGCCACGAGCACGTGGTGGTGGGCATCCGGGGCCGGGGGCGCATCCTGCTCGGAGGAAAGGTCAGGGACCTCGGTTTTCTCGACACCGCCTACATCGCCCCCGACGACCCCCACCAGCTGATCAACCCCCATGGGGAGCCCTTCGGCTTTTTCTGCATCGTCAGTCACGAACGGGACCGGCCTCGCCCTCTTGACCCAGGGGATATGGAGGCCCTCGAGAAAACCGGGGCCGGACCGGAACTGCGCCGCTGAAAGGGCCCCGTGCATTAGGAGACCGGACGAAAAAAGCCGCCCTTCCCGGGGCGGCTTTTTTTCTGGCGCCAAATGTGACGACGAACCCTTAGATTGTTGACAAACTGTTTTTTAGGCTGCTCAAAAACCTCCAGATGCAAGGCGCCCGCA
>JBFHXN010000353.1:0-3559 GCA_041598955.1 Desulfuromonadales bacterium
AGCCGACCATGACCACCGTCGGCTCCCAGGACACCACCGGGCCGATGACCGCCGACGAGCTCAAGGAGCTGGCCTGCCTCAAGTTCCTCTCGCCGATGTTCATGCAGAGCTTCTGCCACACCGCCGCCTACCCCAAGCCGGCCGACGTGAAGATGCACAAGACCCTGCCCGCCTTCATCGCCGAGCGCGAGGGCGTGGCCCTGCGCCCCGGTGACGGCGTCATCCACAGCTGGCTCAACCGCCTGCTGACCCCCGACACCGTCGGGACCGGAGGCGACAGCCACACCCGCTTCCCCATCGGCATCTCCTTCCCCGCCGGGTCGGGCCTGGTCGCCTTCGCCGGCGCCATGGGCTTCATGCCCCTCGACATGCCCGAGTCGGTGCTGGTTCGTTTCAAGGGCAAGTTCAACCCCGGCATCACCCTTCGCGACGCGGTCAACGCCATCCCCTACTGGGCCATCAAGCAGGGGCTGCTCACCGTGCCCAAGAAGAACAAGAAGAACATCTTCAACGGCCGCATCCTCGAGATGGAGGGGCTCCCCGAGCTCTCCGTCGAACAGGCCTTCGAGCTCACCGACGCCGCCGCCGAGCGCTCCGCCGCCGCCGGCTGCATCCAGCTCTCCGAGGATTCGGTGGCGACCTACCTGCGCTCCAACGTCGCCCTGATGGAGAAGATGATCGCCGAGGGGTACCAGGACAAGGCGACCCTCAAGAAGCGGATCAAGGACGTGCAGAAGTGGCTGAAAAAGCCCGCTCTGCTCAAGGCCGACAAGAACGCCGAGTACGCCGCGGTGATCGAGATCGACCTGGCCCAGATCACCGAGCCGATCCTGGCCTGCCCCAACGACCCGGACGACGTGAAGCTCCTCTCCGAGGTGGCCGGCACCCCCATCCAGGACGTCTTCCTTGGCTCCTGCATGACCAACATCGGCCACTTCCGCGCCGCCGCCGAGATCTGGCGCGGGCAGAAATTCAACCCCGCCGTGCGCACCTGGATCTGCCCGCCGACCCGCATGGATCAGCAGCAGCTCAAGGACGAGGCCCTCTACAGCATCTACAGCGCCATGGGTGCCCGCATCGAGATCGCCGGCTGCTCCCTCTGCATGGGGAACCAGGCCCGGGTACCCGACGGGGTGAACATGTTCTCCACCTCCACCCGCAACTTCGACGACCGCATCGGCAACGGCGCCAAGGTCTACCTCGGCTCCGCAGAACTCGGGGCGGTGATCACCAACACCGGCAAGATCCCCACCCCGGCCGAGTACCTGGCGGTCTACAAAGAAAAGGTGGCCCCCAAGGCCGCCCAGGTCTATAAATATCTGCAGTTCGACGAAATGGCGGAGTACAAGAAGTAGACATGACGATGGAATGGCTTGAGGCTGAATGGCTGACGGCATGATGTGACAAACCCCTGCCCGGGCAAGCCTGGGCAGGGGTTTATGTTTTCTGCGAACCTCCACATCGTGAGTGGCAGGGGAGATTGCCCTGAGGCAGAGGGACCAATGCCCTTCCAGCCCAGAAGCAGAGGCCCTATTCAAGGAGTTCAGGCATGGTCAAATATCGCTGCCCGGCCAAGGGCGGAATCGACGACAACTCCTCCAACCTCTGTCCCCGCGAAGAGATCACCGACCTCTGCTGCATCTCCTGCGGGGAGATTCTTTGTGGCGGAGAGCATATGTGCCTGCGGATCAAGGCCCAGAGGAAAGCGGGCGGGGGTCTGGAGAGTTGCGGCATCCCTGTCCCAGGTTGATTGACAGCCAGGTATGGAACGAAAAAAGCCCGCAGACGCGGGCTTTTTTTTACGGAACCCTCTACAAAAAGAGGTCATTATCACGGAGGCACTGAGGTCACGGAGAGATCACCTAAATCTGGTGGAGGCGTTCTCTGTGCCTCCCTGTCTCTGTGGCATGTTTGGCTCTACCTTCTGTCCGTTTTTTTAGAAAAGGCGCGTCGCAGGCGATCTCAAAGCAGAAAGGACCGGACCAGCGGCTCCATCCCCCCGGAGGTCTTCGCCACCGCCTCTTTTCGCTCCGCGAGAGGCATGAAGGCATGGAGGTGCTTGCGGGCGCTTTTGAGGTCGCCGGCGATGGTCTCGGCCATCTTGCAGAGGATGCCGACGGGCACTCCGTTGCGGTATCCCTCGACCAGTTTTCCGATCTCGTCGTGACGCTGTTTCTCGGTCCAGGTCTTGAACTCCGCTGCCCCGAGGTCCTGGTGATTGCCGAAGAACATCCATGGTCTCCCTGTGATGGGCTCCTCCGGCATGAATCGCCGGAAGGCGCCGTGCAGCTTAGGACAAAGACGGGAGGGTGTCAAGACGCGGGCTCGGGCCTCCCCCTGGAGAGGCGACGGTGGACCCCCGATCCCCCCATCGGATGAATCCCTGGAGATTCACTCCAATGTCGATAATGAGAGCCTCTCCGGCTTGCCCGATCCGAAAAAATCCGTAAGATTAATGGGGCCGTCGCGCCTCGTCCCGCGGCCTGCCCCCGACTCTCTGTCCGCCCTGCCCCGAAGGGAGCTTTTCCCATGGCCGAAGAAAACGTCTTTTTCCTGCCGGTGAAGGATTTCTGCCGCCGGGAGGTCTTCACCTGCGCCCCGGAGGAGACGGTCCTCGCAGCGGCCGAAAGGATGAGGGAGAAGAACATCTCCGGCCTGGTCGTCTGCGAGGGGGGCGTCCCCACGGGGATCATCACCGACCGGGACCTGCGCAACAAGGTCGTCTCCCGGGGGGGAGACCCCCGGTCCCTGGCCGTTTCGTCCATCATGAGCGCTCCCCTGATCGTGGTCGACGAGGGGGAGGCCCTCTTCGAGGCCCTTCATCGCATGTCGAGGCACCGCATCCACAGGGTCGGGGTGGTCGACGGCGCCGGCCGGCTCACCGGCATCCTCACCGATTCGGATATCCTGCGCCTCCAGACCCGCTCCCCCCACCAGATGGTGCGGGATATCGAGGAGGCGGGGGGGGTGGAGGATCTCAAGGTGCTGCACGGGCGGGTCCAGAATCTGGTCGTGCACCTGACGGGGACCGGGGTGCGCACCCCCGATCTGGTGCGGATGATCTCCCACCTCAACGACCAGATCCTGCTGCGGCTCATCGCCCTGCTGAAAAAGGAGCGATTCGCCGACCTGACCGAGCGCTTCGCCTTCGTCGTCCTGGGCAGCGAAGGGAGGCAGGAGCAGACCCTCACCACCGACCAGGACAACGCCCTGGTCTATGCCGACGACCTTACCGGGGCCGAACTCGAGAGGCTCGTGGCCTTCTCCCGGGAACTCATCGACGCCCTCATCGCCATCGGCGTCCCCCCCTGCCCGGGGGGGATCATGGCCAAGAACGAGCCCTGGCGACGAAGCCTCGGCGGCTGGACGACGGTTCTCGACCGATGGCTGGGCACGCCCCTGTCGGAGAATATCCTTCAGGCGAGCATGTTTTCCGACCTGAGAACCCTTTACGGCGATCCCTCCCTGGAGCGTCGCCTCAAGTCCCACCTCTCCTCGCGTCTTGGCAGCGAATCGGTCTTTCTGGTGCGGATGGCGGCCAACGTCCTGCGGTTTCCCC
>JBFHXN010000354.1:0-3554 GCA_041598955.1 Desulfuromonadales bacterium
AACTCGCCGTGAAGGAGGGGGCCAGGGAAGGCAACCGGATCATCAACGCCATCGGCCCCGAGACCTTCACTTTCCGGGGACTGGTCTCCACTCTCGGGGAAATTATCGAAAACCCTCGACCTCTCCTTTCCATCCCTCCCGTGCTGGGCCTCCTGGCAGGGAAGATCCTCGGTCGCATGGTGGGGGATGTGCTGATTACCCGTGAGGAGATTCGTGGGCTGATGGCTGATCTTCTCTACGTCGATGCCCCGGCGGCAGGCGTCACCCCGTTGACCGACTGGGCCCGTGAAAACCGAAATAGCCTCGGTCGCCGTTATGCCAGCGAGCTGGCCCGGCGGCGAAGGGCGCCGGGATGAACCCTGGTCGACCGATTGTTGTCGAGCGGGGGCTGGACTGCCGGGGTCGTTGAAAAGAGATGGCAGGATGCCCCAGCTTGTAGGCAAGGTTGTTTTCGAGGCTGCTCAAAAACCTTCAGATGCAAGGCCCCCGAAGATCGAGGAGTGAGGCGTAGCGGAAGCTACGTCGCAGCGACGAGATCAAGGGGAACGAAGCAGATGGGGGTTTTTCAGCAGCCTGAGGGTGCCCGATTCCTTCTTTCTCCCGGATGTGTTATGGTCCTGCCGTTCCGCAACCCGAGAAGAGCTTGAGGTCCGATGTCCAGAGAAATGAATTTTTTCGCCACCGCCCCCAAGGGGATCGAACACCTTCTGGCCGAGGAGCTCCGTGCCCTCGGCGCCCTCGAGGTCAAGGAGGTCCGAGCGGGAGTCTCCTTCCGCGGCGGCCTCGAGGCCGGCTACCGGGCCTGCCTCTGGTCGCGCCTTGCCAGCCGGGTGCTTCTGGCCCTGGGGGAATTCCCCGCCGCGACCCCGGAGCAGCTCTATGACGGGGTGCGGGGGATCTCCTGGGCCGAGCACCTCGGGGCCGAAGGGAGCCTGGCCGTCGACGCCACCGGAGCCACCTCGGGGGTCACCCATTCCCGCTACGCCGCCCTCAAGGTCAAGGACGCCGTGGTCGACCAGTTCCGCGATGCCTGCGGGCTGCGTCCCTCCGTCGATCTGGAGCGCCCCGATGTCCGCCTCAACCTCTATCTGCACCGGGATGCCGCCGTGCTCAGCCTCGATCTGGGGGGAGGGCCCCTTCACCGCCGGGGCTACCGGCTGGAAGGGGTGGCGGCGCCCCTCAAGGAGAACCTCGCGGCGGCCATCCTGGTCAGGGCCGGCTGGCCCCTGATCGCCCGGGAGGGGGGGGGGCTGATCGATCCCATGTGCGGCTCCGGCACCCTGGCCATCGAAGGGGCCCTGATGGCCGCCGATATCGCGCCGGGCCTTCTGCGTCCCTGGCACGGGCTTCTCGGCTGGCGCCTGCACGACCCGGAGCTCTGGGAAAAACTCCTGGGGGAGGCCCGGGAGCGGCGTATCCAGGGGTTGGAGAGCCTGCCGTCCATCACCGGTTTCGACGCAAGCGCCGGCGCCATCCGGGCCGCCTGGGCCAACCTGGAGCAGGCGGGGCTCTCCGGCCGGGTCCACTTCGAACGCAGGGATGTCGCCGACCTCGCTCCCCCCGCCTCGGCCCGACCCGGGCTGGTGGCCGTCAACCCCCCTTACGGAGAGCGCCTGGGGGAGGAGAAGGAGCTCGAACCCCTCTACCGGACCCTCGGCGAGCGGCTGCGCGGTGAATTTGTCGGCTGGCGAGCCGCCCTTCTCACCGGCAATCCCGAGCTTGGACACCGGCTGGGCCTTCGGGCGAGGCGCTACAATACCCTTTACAACGGCGCTCTCGAGTGCCGCCTGCTCCATTTCGACATCGCCCCCGAATGGTTTTCCCGGGACGGGGGAGCCCCCCGGTCGGAACGGGCGGCGCCTGCCGTCGTCCTCGGCGAGGGGGCTCAGATGTTCGCCAACCGCCTGCGCAAGAATCTCAAGAGCCTCGGGCGCTGGGCCCGGGGGGAGGGGATCTCCTGCTACCGCCTCTATGACGCCGACATCCCGGAGTATGCCGTGGCCGTCGATCTCTACGGCGACCGGGTCCATGTGCAGGAGTACGAGGCCCCCCCGAGCATCGACCCGAAAGTGGCCGAAAGCCGGCTCAGGGAGGTCATGGCCGTACTCCCCGGGGTGCTGGACATCCCCGCGGAAAAGATCTCCCTGAAGGTGCGCCGGAGGCAGAAGGGCGGGGCCCAGTATCAGAAACAGGCTGCCGTGGGCGAGTTTCTGGAGGTGGAGGAGGGGGGCTGCCGGCTGCTGGTCAATCTCACCGACTACCTCGACACGGGGCTCTTTCTCGACCATCGCCCGACCCGCGCCATGATCCAGGCCCAGGCCTCCGGAAAGAGGTTCCTCAACCTCTTCGCCTACACGGCGACGGCCACCGTTCATGCCGCCAAGGGGGGCGCCGCGGCGACGGTGAGCGTCGACATGTCCTCGACCTATCTCGACTGGGCCCGGCGCAACCTGGCACTGAACGGTTTCGCCGGCCCCTCCCACCGCCTGGTGCAAAGCGACGTGCTTCCCTTCCTGGACCAGTGCCGGGAGGCCTTCGATCTCATCTTCCTCGACCCGCCCACCTATTCGCGCTCCAAGCGCATGGAGGGGGATTTCGATATCCAGCGCGATCATCTCCCCCTGCTGCAGGCCGCCGCCCGCCTGCTGGCTCCCGGCGGGGTGCTGATCTTCTCCACCAACAGCCGCCGCTTTGTCCTCGACGGCGAGTCTCTCGAGGGGCTGAGGGTCGAGGAGATCACCGGCAAGACCATCCCCCGGGATTTCGCCCGGAATCCCCGCATCCACCACTGCTGGCGCCTGACCCTGTCCTGAGCCGTTCCCGCCCGGTTTCCGGCATCCCCATGGGGGCCGAAATGGAAGGGGCCGGGCCCAAGCAGGGAAAGGCTTTAGGGCGGCTGTTGCCTTGTGTGGAGAGTCAGTGTAGACAGGGAGTCGGGAGGGCGAGACCTAGAGGACCTGAAGCACGGCGCATTTGAGGTATTCGGTTTCGGGGCAGGCGAGAAGAACGGGGTGGTCGAAGGCCTGCCCCCGCATCTCGACCAGGCGCAGGGTGCGTCCGGCCTGGGCGCCGGCCTGGCGCAGCATGTCGAGGAAGGCCTCCCGGTCGATGTGGTAGGAGCAGGAGCAGGTGTAGAGGTGACCTCCGGGCTCCACCAGTTCCAGGGCCCGGCGATTGATGGTGAGGTAGCCGCGCAGAGCCTCCTGCAGCTTCTTGCGGCTCTTGACGAAGGCCGGAGGGTCGAGGATCACCGTGCCGAAACGCTCACCCTTACGGCCCAGTTCCCGCAGCAGTTCGAAGGCATCGGCCTTTCGGAACGTGATCCGCTCCTCGAGGCCATTGCGGCGGGCGTTGGAATCGGCCCGGGCCAGGGCGGAGGCCGAGATGTCGACCCCCAGGACGCTCGCCGCGCCGAAACGGGCCCCGTGCAGGGCCCAACTCCCCGAGTAGCAGAAAAGGTCAAGGACCCTGCGACCCTCGACCCGCCCCCGCAGGCTGAGATGATTCTCCTTCTGGTCGAGAAAATGACCCGTCTTCTGCCCCCCCAGGACGTC
>JBFHXN010000355.1:0-3553 GCA_041598955.1 Desulfuromonadales bacterium
CATGGACGGCCTGCGCAAGAAGGGGCAGCTGGTCAAGGGGGTTCCCGTGGGGGATGCCGGCGGCGAGCTGCGGGTGGTGCTCTACCACGAGGACTACCTCAAGCGTCTGCCGGCCGAGCTGCGGGTCGACCAGGGGGACAACCGGATCCTCGCCGTGGCCCTCGAAATGAAGGAGCGCGGAAAGGGCCCGGTGCTTCTGGTCACCAAGGACACCAACCTGCGCATCAAGACCGACGTCACCGGGCTCATTGCCCAGGACTACGAGTCGGACAAGGTCTCCATCGACGACCTCTATTCGGGATCCTCGGAAGTCTCTCTCCCCCGGGAGGAGGTCGACCGCTTCTACGGCCAGGGGCATCTCGACCTCGCCGGCGATTACCTGGCCAACCAGGGAGTCACCCTGGTCGACGAGGGAAACCCCTCCCACTCGGCCCTGGGGCGCTACCACGGCGGGCTGCAGCGGGTCACACCCCTGATCCGCTCTCCCAAGGAGGGTCTCTGGGGGATCCACCCCCGCAACCGGGAGCAGCAGTTCGCCTTCGATCTGCTCCTCAACGACGATATCCAGCTGGTGACGTTGGTCGGAAAGGCCGGCACCGGCAAGACCCTGGTGGCCATCGCCGCGGGCCTGCACAAGGTGACCGAGGAGAGCAGCTACAGCCGCCTGCTCGTCGCCCGCCCCGTCTTCCCCCTCGGCCGCGACCTGGGCTTCCTCCCCGGGGACGTGGAGGAGAAGCTCGCCCCCTGGATGCAGCCGATCTTCGACAACGTCGAGCTGCTGCTCGGTTCGGTGGATGAGCGGGGCAAGCGCAAGCGGGGCTACCGGGAGCTCGTCGACATGGGGATCCTCGAAATCGAGGCCCTCACCTATATCCGCGGCCGCTCCATCCCCAAGCAGTTCATGATCGTCGACGAGGCCCAGAACCTCACCCCCCACGAGGTCAAGACCATCATCACCCGGGCGGGGGAGGGGACGAAGATCGTCCTCACCGGCGACCCCTACCAGATCGACAACCCCTATGTCGACGCCTCCAGCAACGGGCTCACCTACGTGGTGGAGAAGTTCAAGGGGCAGGAGATCGCCGGACACGTCACCCTCAGCAAGGGGGAGCGATCCTGCCTCGCGGAACTGGCGGCGAATCTCCTTTGAGGCGGGAGGAAAAATAAAGGTAAAAGGTGAAAGGTAAAAGGTGGACCCGTCAGCCTTTGGCCTTCCCCTTATCCTTTATCCCTTATCCTTTAACCTTTAACCTTTAACTTGGTTTTTGCCTTGCTTCTTCTCGCCCTCGAATCCTCCTGTGACGAAACCGCCGCGGCGGTGGTGCGCGACGGCCGGCAGCTCCTTTCCAACGTCGTCGCCTCCCAGGTCGAAGTCCATGCCCGCTACGGGGGGGTGGTCCCCGAACTGGCGTCCCGCCGCCACCTGGAGGCTGTCCCCGTGGTGGTGGAGGAGGCCCTGCGGAAGGCCTCCGTGACCCTGGACGACATCGAGGGGATCGCCGTGACCCGCGGGCCCGGACTGGTCGGGGCGCTCCTGGTCGGTCTCTCGGCAGCCAAGGCCCTCGCCTTTGCCCGGGGCCTTCCCCTGGTGGGGGTTCACCACATCGAAGGGCACCTCCTCGCCATCCAGCTCGAGGAGGAGGTTTCCTACCCCTTCCTCGCCCTGGCCGTCTCGGGAGGCCATACCCATCTCTACCGCGTCGATGGCATCGGTGCCTACAAGACCCTGGGGCGAACCCTCGACGATGCCTCGGGAGAAGCCTTCGACAAGGTCGCCAAGCTGCTCGGCCTGGGATATCCGGGAGGGGCCATCATCGACCGGCTGGCGGCCGAGGGGAACCCCTCAGCCATCGATTTCCCCCGCCCCCTGCTGCACCAGGACAACCTCGATTTCAGTTTCAGCGGCATCAAGACCTCCGTCCTGAATCATGTGCGCCGCCAGGGAGAGATCCCATCGGGGAGCGCCCTCCAGGATCTGGCCGCCAGTTTTCAGGCGGCCGTGGTCGAGGTGCTCACCCGCAAGACCCTGCGGGCCGTGGAGCAGACCGGCATCCGGCGGGTGGTGGTGGCCGGCGGGGTCGCCTGCAACCGGGGACTGCGCTCCTCCTTCCGGGAGATGGCGGCAACCGAAGGCTTTTCCGTGCACTTCCCCTCTCCGGGGCTCTGCAGCGACAACGCCGCCATGCTCGCCGTGGCCGCCGATGCCTACCTCTCGGCCGGACGCCGCGATCCCCTCGACCTCAACGCGCTCTCCTCCTGGCCTCTCGACCAGGCGGGGGGCGATGGCCTCTGACTTTTTCTTCAGATAGGGCGTGACCGGCACCATGTGGAAGCGGTGGACATTCATGCGGCAGGCCAAGCTCAACCTGCTGCGATTCCTGCGCCTGCGGGGATCCCCTGACGAGATCGCCAAGGGGCTCGCCCTGGGTATCTTCATCGGCATGACGCCGACCTTCGGCTTCCAGATGGTGATCGCCGTCTTCTTCGCCCTGCTGCTGAAGGAGAACAAGCTGGCCGCCGCCCTCGGAGTCTGGATCACCAACCCCGTCACGGCTCCCTTCATCTACGCCCTGGAGTACGAGTGCGGCCGGCTGCTCCTGGGCATGGACCGTGTCCACCTCGCCCTGGAGTTCAATTCCCAGACCCTCAAGACATTGGGCTGGGAGGTCATCCTCCCCCTGGGGGTGGGGAGCCTGATCTTCGGCGTCATCAGCGCCGGCATCAGCTACGCCCTGACCCTTCGCATGATCCCCACCCTGAAGAGCCTGCGGATCCCCCGCTGGCCCCGTCGGCGAAAGGGCCGCGACAATCCGGATCGGCCGTGAACGGAACCGCCCACAGGCACAAGAAGCGCTTCGGCCAGAACTTCCTGCGGGACCGCAACATCGTCGAGCGGATCCTCTCCGCCGCCGCCCTGGACCCAGGCGACCGGGTGGTGGAGATCGGCCCGGGAATGGGGGCCCTCACCGACCCCATGCTCTCTCTGGCGGGGGAGGTCCATATCCTCGAGATCGACCGGGAGCTGGCCGCCCGCTGGCGTGAGAGGCCCGAGGCTAATCTGCGGGTCCACGAGGGGGACGCCCTCGACCTCGACTGGCCCCGGTTTCTCACCACCCCTCCCTACAAGATGGTCGCCAACCTTCCCTACAACATCTCGAGCCAGGTCCTCTTCAAGATCCTCGATCACCGGGAGCTCTTCTCCCGGCTGGTGCTGATGTTTCAGAAGGAGGTGGGGGAGAGGCTCTGCGCCGGGCCCGGAAGCCGCGACTACGGCATCCTCTCCGTCCTCTGCCAGCTCTGGTTCGACATCCGCCGGGTCACCCCGGTGAAACCCGGCTCCTTCTACCCCCCCCCCAAGGTCGACTCGGTGGTCCTTTCCTTCGAACCCCTGGCCTCGGCCCGGGTCCCCGTAGAGGACTGGATGGGCTTCCGGCGCACGGTGAAGGCCGCCTTCGGGCAGCGTCGCAAGTCTCTTCGAAACGCCCTCACGGGAGGAGGATGGAGTGTCGCCCAGGCCGAAGAGGCTCTTCGCGCCTCCGGGATCGATCCCTCC
>JBFHXN010000356.1:0-3550 GCA_041598955.1 Desulfuromonadales bacterium
CAGAAAGGCCCGGGTGCGCTCGCTTTTCGGGCGGGCGAAGAAATCCGCCGGAGGAGCATCCTCGATGAGCCTCCCCTCGTCCATGAAAATCACCCGGTCGGCCACCTCCCGGGCGAAGCCCATCTCGTGGGTGACGCAGACCATGGTCATCCCCTCCCGGGCCAACCCCTTCATGACGTCGAGGACCTCGTTGATCATCTCCGGGTCGAGGGCGCTGGTCGGCTCGTCGAAGAGCATGATCTTGGGGCGCATGGCCAGGCCCCGGGCGATGGCCACCCGCTGCTGCTGGCCGCCGGAGAGCTGGGCGGGGTAGGCGTCGGCCTTGTCGGGGATGTTGACCTTGGCCAGCAGGTCCCGGGCCAGTTCCTCGGCCTCGGTGCGGGGCATCCTGCGCACCAGGCAGGGGGCGAGGGTGATGTTCTCCAGGGCCGTCATGTGGGGGTAGAGGTTGAACTGCTGGAAGACGAAGCCGACCTCGGCCCGCAGCTGGGTCAGGTTGGTCTTGGGGTCGTCCAGGTCGACGCCGTCGACGACGACCCGCCCCTGCTGGATCGGCTCCAGGCGGTTGATGACCCGGATCAGGGTGCTCTTGCCCGAGCCGCTCGGGCCGCAGATGACCACCACCTCCCCCGCGGAGACCTCGAGGTTGACCTCCTTGAGGACGTGGAGCTGGTGGTTGTACCATTTGTTGACGTCGGTGAAGCGGATCACGTCGGCTCCTTCAGGTCCGGGCCCGGTTGGGGGGGGCGACAAGGGGGATCCTCTTCGGGAGACCCCGGCCAAGTCGTCCGACCAATTGACCAGGGGCGAAACCGTTTTATACCACAGTCGTCGGGATACGAAAAGATGGTTGACCCTCAGTGTCCTTGGGCGAGGGACTGGAGGTCCCCGACCAGCTCGGCGATGTCCCGCTCCGTGGTACTCCAGGAGCACATGAAGCGGGCATGCCCGCTGCCGATGAAGGTGTAGAAGTACCACCCCCGCTCGAAGAGACCGTCGATGAGGGGTTGCGGCATGCGGACAAAGACGCCGTTGGCCTCCGTGGGGTGCATGAGCTCCACCCCGTCGATGGCCGAGAGCTCCTTGGCCAGGAGCCGCGCGCAACGGTTGGCGTGGGCGGCGTGGCGCATCAGGGCGCCCTCCTTCAGCAGGCCGATCCAGGGGGCCGAGAGAAAGCGCATCTTGGAGGCGAGCTGCCCCGACTGCTTGCAGCGAAAGTCGAACTCGGCGGCGAGCTCCCGGTTGAAGAAGACCACCGCCTCCCCAACGGCCAGGCCGTTCTTGGTGCCTCCGAAGGTGAGCACGTCGACCCCGGCCTGCCAGGTCAGGGCCTTGGGGGGCACTTCCCCGCCGGCCAGGGCGTTGGCGAAGCGGGCTCCGTCCATGTGCAGCCGCAGCCCCAGCCGCCGGCAGAGCTCCCCGGCCCCCTGGAGCTCCTCGGCGCGGTAGAGGGTGCCCACCTCCGTGGCCTGGGTGATGGAGAGGGCCCGGGGCTTGGGATAGTGGATGTCGCTCCTGCGGCGCACCGTGTGCTCCACCGCGTCCAGGTCGACCTTGCCGTTTTCCCCGGGGACGAGGAGGATCTTGGTGCCGTTGGAGAAGAACTCCGTGGCGCCGCACTCGTCGGTTTCCACGTGGGCCAGCTCGTGGCAGATGATGCTGTGGTAGGAGTGGCAGAGGTGGGAGAGGGCCAGGGAGTTGGCGGCGGTGCCGTTGAAGACGAAGAAGACCTGGCAGTCGGTTTCGAAGAATTCCCGCAGCAGGTCGCAGGCCCTCGCCGTCCAGGGGTCGTCGCCGTAGGAGTTGGCGTACCCCTGGTTGACCTCGGCCATGGCCTGCCAGGCCTCGGGGCAGATGCCCGAGTAGTTGTCGCTGGCGAACTGGTTCCTGGGAGGGTAGGGTTGTCTGGGAACGTTTCTCATGGCAGATCGGCTGTCCTTTGCGCTCGCCCGGGCTCAGGTCGGCTCGAAGCGGTTGAGGGAGAGGTTCTTGGTGGCGTGGCGGGGGTCGAGGATCCGCCCGTTCATGGAGAGGTAGACCCCTTCGGGGAGGAGCTGCACGGCGGTGACCGCCGCGGCGACGTTGAAGACCGCGTCGGTCTGGCGGAAGCGGGCCGGCTGCATGGCGCCGGTCAGGACGATGGTCTTGCCGGGGATGTCGAGCAGGGTGAGGGCGGTCTGGATCATGGTGTCGGTGCCGTGGGTGACGACGATGCGCCGGCAGGGGTCGGCCGCCACCCGGTCGCGGATCATCCGCCGATCGGCGTCGGTCAGGTCGAGGCTGTCCTTGCGCAGCAGCGATTCGACCCCGAAGGAGAAGGCGACGTCGGCCTCCCTCAGCACCTCGGCGACCTGGGGATCGCCCACCTCGAAGGCGCTCTTCTGATCGAAGTAGATCTTGTCGATGGTGCCGCCGGTGGTGAAGATGCGGATGTCCATGAACGTCCTCGGGGAGGGGAGGCCTCATTGGCCCCTGTTGACGGCCTGCCAAGGTCCAAAGGGCTTGCGGCGGGAGCCGGTCTGGGTTAACCTCCGGTTTTCATCCGGGGAAAGAAAGTATAGCATCCGCGGTCGGCTTCGGACAGCCGCCTCGAGCCCCGCGGGGAAAAGTGATATCTCGGGCGCAGGACGCTCCGGAAGGCAGGGTCGCAGGTGGAAAATTTCGTCCTGATCGGTCTCTTCGTCTCTTTGGGGATGCTCTTCCGCAGGCTGCAGGCCTTTCCCGCGGATTCTCCCCAGGTCCTCAACATGTTCGCCCTCTACGTCTCGCTGCCGGCCCTGATCCTGCTCAAGGTGCCGCAGATCGGGTTTTCCCGCGAGATCCTGGTGGCCGCCCTCGTCCCCTGGGGGATGCTCCTCTTCTCGGCCGGTGCGGTTCTTCTGGCCTCCCGGCTGCGGGGCTGGAGCCGCTCCGTCACGGGGGTGCTGCTCCTGGTCGTGCCGGTGGGGAACACCTCCTTCATGGGGGTGCCGATGGTGCAGGCTTTTTTCGGCGAGGCGGGCCTTCCCACCCTGATCATCTACGACCAGATCGGCACCATGCTGATCTTCGCCAGCTACGGCTCCTTCATCCTCGCCCTCTACGGCCGGGAGGGTTCCCTGAGTCCTGTCGCCGTGGCCCGGAGGGTCCTCTTCTTCCCCCCCACCATCGCCCTGGTCGCCGGCCTCGCCCTGCGCTCCTGGCCCTATCCCGCTCCGGTGGTCTCGGGACTGCAGTCCGTGGCCGCCACCCTCACCCCCCTGGTGATGACCGCCATCGGCCTGCAGCTGCGCTGGCGGCTGCGTCCCCACGTGGTCGGCCCCCTGAGTTTCGGCCTCGTGGTCAAGCTCCTTTTGGCTCCCCTGGTCGCCCTGCTGGCCTGCCGCCTGATGGGCCTTCACGGGCTGGCCGTCGACGTGACCGTCTTCGAGGCGGCCATGCCCCCCATGGTGACCGCCGGGGCCCTCGCGGTGGCGGCGGGGATGGAGGCGGAACTGGCGGTGGCCCTGGTCGGGCTGGGGATCATTTTCTCCTTCGGGACCCTTCCCCTCATCTACGGGCTGCTCTAGCC
>JBFHXN010000357.1:0-3521 GCA_041598955.1 Desulfuromonadales bacterium
ATCGCGTTGGTCAAGTTTAGCGCTCGCAAATGGACCTGTCAACTGGTGCTTTTAGAGGATCGCTAGAAAGGCCTTAGCTCTGCGAAACCAAGACTGCCACGCCTGGGTTTAATCGGAACTCCAGACAATATGCTCAGGATCGCTGCCATTAATAACGGAACTATATCCATAACAAAGGTCATCACCACGGAGGCACTGAGGTCACGGAGAAATCACCAAATCTCATGGTGCTTTTCTCTGTGCCTCCGTGTCCTGTGGGTTGTTTGGGCTCTACCATATTTCCGGATATAGGGCCCATAAAAAAACGGTCCTATAACCCAAACAAAGGTAACAGCATCGGAACGATTCGGATGCCAGAGTTTTTGGTGCGCCGCAGCTGGCAACAGGGGGCCAGTTCAAGCAAGGCCTTGAATTGCTCCAGTATCGGCAACCTCGTCATGAAGGTCTTGATGTGCCCCTGGTTCTTGCCTTTCCGGATGACACGCGTCTCTGGTCTGCGCTGGTTCCAGTGAAAGGCGGCTTCAGCGGTGTACAGCGGCAGGTGTTCTGGGCTCATGTAATGATAAACGCCCTGCTTGGCTCGTTCCAGGGTGGCGTGAAACGACTCCGCCGTGTTGCTGTGCACCTGACCACGCGCGAACTCTTTCTGCCCGTGCTTGACGCTGTCATGGGCCGCAAAAGATCGACCGATGACGCGATAGGCAGAATGTTCATCGCTCATCAGGTGCGCTGACGGCGCCACGGTGCTTTCGACAAAAGTTCGCAGATCAGCCACGGAATTACTGACGATCATGTGCGCCTTGACAGCCCCTTGTCGTTCAACAGCCGTGGCGATGCAGGCCTTGGACGTGCCATGCCCGCGCTTATGTTTGACCCCGTGCTGGAAGCGGGGCTTTCCGCCCAGATACTTTTCGTCGACTTCGACGATCCCCTCCAGCATGGGGAGCAGATTCTGGTGAGTAGCCATCAAGGCCCGCAGGGCGTGCAGCATCTTCCAGGCGGTCTTCTGGGAGACGCCGATCCAGGTGGCAATCGCCACGGAGGATGCGCCCTTGCTGGAACAGACCAGTGAATACATGGCTTGAACCCAGGTCCACAGGCTCAGCTTCGTGCTGTGAAACGGCGTCCGGGTGGTCACCGTGAATTGCCGATGACAGGCACCGCACTCCAGCAAGCCGACCCGGACTGAGGTGCTGGTCAATCGCCAGACCCTCTGGTTTTGGCAGTGGGGGCAAACCGGACCGTCAGGCCAGATCACAGACTCAAAGAACGCCCGACAACTGGCTTCGTCGGGAAAGACACTGCGTAACTCTTCGACATTCATGGCGATTCTCCTATTCTGATACAGGAAGAATCGCACGAACCTGTGACAACCTATGTCACAACCTTTTTATTGGTTATAGGACCGTAAAAAAAGGCCCCGGTTCTCGCCGGGGCCTTGGTTTTCCGCTCCAACCTTGACGACCTACTTCCTCCCCGCCATCTCCACCTTCTTCACCACCATGTCCACCACCGGCAGCTGCGGCACGGCCTTCAGACCGTAGATGGCCTCGAGGTCGATGTCGGCCGGGACGGCGCCGAGCAGGGCCTCGGCCACTTCCTGGTCGGCCTGGCGGTAGCGCAGCTTGACCTCCACGGTGATCTTCTTCACCCCCTTGGGGAGGCTCGCGCCGTAGAAGAGGTCCTTGTACCCCCGGGGGGGGGATGGTGTCGTGGCGGGAGAAGGCGGTGACCACCCAGGGGTCGATGGCGAAGTGGAAGTCGTTCCCCATGCCGTCGGAGTTGAGCAGGCGGGTGTCGACGGGGAGCTTCCCCTTGGCGTCGAGGGCCCCGCTGGTGAAGAGGACCTTCCCCTTCTCATCCCGGGCGGTGAGCTCGACCCACATCTGCCGGACGTTGGTGAGGGAGGTTGGCAGGTTGTGCCCCGCGCGGATGTTGCGCACCCGCACCAGGATCTCGGCCAGGGCGCCGTCGCGGTAGACGGGGGCCACCTCCAGGTCGGCGGCGGCCTTGAGGCGCGCCACGGCCATCTCGTACTTCTCCTTGAGGTTGGCCGCCAGCTCGGCGTCGCCGGCCTTGGTGGCCGCCCCCTGGGCAAGGTAGTAGAGCAGGTAGTTGGCGCCGTTGAAGTAGTGCCTGTATTCCCCCTTCATCGGCTTGACGAATTTGTCGGCGGTGCGCAGGAAGGTGGCCGTGTCGACCATGTGGCAGTCCTGGCAGAGGATCTCCTTCTGGGCGTAGGGGCCGTGCTTCCACTCGAGGTAGGTGGCCTCCAGGGGGAAGTGGGCGTCGTAATGGTAGACCTGATGGCACCCGGCGCAGAGGTCGGCCTGCAGGTGGAGCGACGACTCGACGCACTCGTGGAAGCCTCCGCCGCACCCTTCCGTGGGAGCGAAGGGGCCCCGCTTGACCAGCTTCACCCCTTCGGTGGTCTGCACCCCGGGGGAAAGGATGAGGGAGCCGTTTTCCGGCTCGTGGCTGGGGGTCTGCCAGTGGGTGACGCCGCTCACCGAGTGGCAGATGTCGCAGGAGACCCCGGCCAGGGCCATGGGGCTCAATCCCTTGAGGCCCGGCCCCTTGATCTCCCCCGTGACCACGCCGGCCGGGGAATGGCATCCCTCGCACTGCCGGGAGATCTCGTGGCCGACGGCCTTGACCGCCTTGTTGAGCTCCCCCTGGTAGACGGGGTCCTGGAAGGCGAGGGCATGCACCGAGCCGGTCCACTCCCGGTACTGGTCGGGATGGCAGCCGCCGCAGGTTTCGGGCTCGGTGAAGCCGGCCCCCGACTTGTTCCAGTTGAGCAGCGAGGGGTAGTAGGGGAAGAGCTCATGGTCGACGTCGAAAACCTTCGGCGCCGCAGGGGCCATGGCGACCAGGGCAAGGCAGAATGCCAGGGCGAGTGGGAAAGCGAACATCCTCGGTGCGGTCATGTTAATCCTCCTTATGGGTCATCATCTCCTCCGGGCCGGGCCGGAGCACAGCAGAAACCTTACCCGCTACCGGCGCCCTGTCAATCCGGGAAAGACCTTGCCGGAGGGAACTCTTCCCCAAGACACTCAATCAACTCAGAGCCGCGGAGACGCCGGGAAGAGACCCCTGGACAAAGGCCCTGTTTCAAAAAGGACGTCTCTTCGGCTCTGCGTTACAGACGCCGCCCTCTTTCCCGACCCTGCAGGGACCTGTTCAACCCACCCCCGCCCGTTTGGTACACTGATAGCCTCCCCCATCCCGGAGGCTTGTCCGTCCCATGCGTTCGGTCTTCTATCCCCACCTGGTCAATGGTCCCTTCGGCGACCCCGCCCTCTACGTGCGACTGGCCCACCGGGGGGAGGCGCTGCTCTTCGACTGCGGCGATCTCCATCCCCTCGGCACCCGGGAGTTGCTGAAAATCGACGCCGTCTTTCTCTCCCACGCTCACATCGACCACCTGATCGGCTTCGACGCCCTGCTGCGGGCCTTTCTCTACCGGGAACGCCCCCTCACCCTCTACGGTCCTCCGGGGACCGCCGCGCGGATCGCCG